>NZ_JBHVAK010000003.1:0-232602 GCF_042667085.1 Nocardia sp. NPDC057353 | reverse complement strand
GCTCGAGACTCGCGCCTTCGGCGCATGCACTTCGAGCGCTGAACAACGGGACGGGCGGCGAACGGGGCTCGTAAGACTCGCCCCCGACGGGGCCGGGAGGTGCGCGCCGGGTTAGTTGTTCTTGCGGTGGGTGACCGCCGCGGCGACGGCCCCACCCGCGGCGCCCAGCGCCAGCGCGGTGGGGACGCCGATCTTGGCCGCCTTGCGGCCGGTGCGGAAGTCGCGGATCTCCCAGCCTCGGTTGCGGGCGACCTCGCGGAGGTCGGAGTCGGGGTTGATCGCTACCGAGGTGCCGACCAGGGAGAGCATCGGGACGTCGTTGTGGCTGTCGGAGTACGCCGTGCAGCGCTTGAGGTTGAGCCCCTCGCGGATGGCGAGCGCGCGGACGGCGTGTGCCTTGCCGAGGCCGTGCAGGACGTCGCCGACGAGGCGGCCGGTGAAGGTGCCGTCGACGCTCTCGGCGACGGTGCCGAGCGCGCCGGTGAGGCCGAGGCGCTTGGCGATCACCTGGGCCAGCTCGACCGGGGTCGCGGTGACGAGCCAGACCTGCTGCCCGGCGTCCAGGTGCATCTGCGCGAGCGCGCGGGTGCCCGGCCAGATCTTGTCGGCGATGATCTCGTCGTAGATCTCCTCGCCGAGCATGGCGAGCTCGGCGGTGGGGCGGCCCGCGATGAAGGCGAGCGCCTTCTCCCGGCCGCTCGCCATGTCCATGCTGTTCTCTTTGCCGGTCACCCGGAACTTGACCTGCTTCCAGGCCACATCCACCAGGTCCGAGGTCTTGAAGTACTTGCGGGCGGCGAGGCCGCGGGCGAAGTGCACGATGGAGGCGCCCTGCACCATGGTGTTGTCGACGTCGAAGAAGGCGGCCGCGGTCAGGTCGCGGGGGACCTCGGGCGTGCCGATGTCGACGCCGTCGGCGAGTTCGGACTCGTGCAGGGTGAGCGCGGCGTCGGCGCTCGCCTCGCCCGCGAGGTTCGCCCTGACCTCCTCCTCGCTCGGCCCGAACGGGCTGCGCGAGATGCGCGCGAGCTGATCCTGCAGGCCCTGGCCGAACGAGCCCACGCTCCACCGCACCGGGAACTCGCCGAACCGGCCCGCGATGAAGCCGCCCCTAGCCATCCTCGATCGTTCCGGCACCGACTACCTCCGCCCGTTCGCGCGAACCACATCCCACACTAACCGCCGGAGCCGACGGATTCCCGCGACCCGGTGCGCCGGGCAGGCCGCGCCGCGCGGTGATTTGATGATGACCATGAGCGGACCCTCTCGTTCGGTGACTTTGCTGACACGTACCGGCTGCGGGCTGTGTGCTACGGCACTCGAACACCTGCGCGAAATCTGTGCCGACTACGGGTTGACCCCGGACACCGTCGATGTCGACGCCGCCGCGGCCACCGACCCGGAACTGCGCGCGGAGTACGGAGATCGCCTGCCTGTGGTGCTGCTCGACGGCCGGGAGCACTCGTATTTCGAGGTCGACGAGGTGCGGCTGCGCGCCGAGCTGAGCCGCTGACTCCGGCCCGGTTCGCCGGGGTTTCGCTCGCCGGTGGTTTGCCGGAGCGGAATGAGGCCCGGTTCACCGACTTTGTGCAGGCGTTCACAAGCGGTTACGGTGGTGACAGCACCCCGCACGCCGAGCCGCGCTGCCGCGCGCCGAAGCCCCGGGCGCACCCCGACACCATCTCGAATCGACCCGCCTCCCGACGGCACACCCGGGCGAAACCGGGAGCCGCAGCCCCAGCGGTCGAGCGACGCAAGCCGGACCGCCGGGCCGGAACGAGGAGCCGACGAACGTGACAGAGCAGCACGAGACGCCCGGTGGCGTCTCCGGCGGGGCTCTGCGCGGGCCCGACGGCTCCAGACCGGGTGACGGCAGGAAAGACATTCCGCAGGCGACGGTCGCCCGGCTGGCGACGTACCTCCGCGTTCTCGCCGGGATCGCCGACGAGGGTGTTGCCATCGTATCGAGTGAGGAACTGGCTGTCGCGGCGGGTGTCAATTCCGCGAAGCTGCGCAAGGATCTCTCCTTCCTCGGCCCGAACGGCGTCCGCGGCGTCGGCTACGACGTCGGCAAGCTGCGCGCCAGGATCGAGGATGTGCTCGGGCTCGCGGAGGGCCACCGGGTGGTGCTGGTCGGGGCGGGCAACCTCGGCCGCGCCCTGGTCGGCTACGGCGGGTTCCGGCGCCGCGGGTTCAGCGTGGTCGGGATCTTCGACAGCGACCCGCGGCTGGTCGGCGCCGAGGTCGCGGGGCTCACCGTCGCCGATGTGGCGCACCTCGCCGACCAGGTCGGCGCGCTGGCCCCGACCATCGCGGTGATCGCGGTGCCGGACGACGCGGCCCAGGTGGTCTGCGACCGGCTGGTCGCCGCCGGGCTGCACGCCATCCTCAGCTTCGCGCCCTGCGAGCTGCACGCCCCGGACACGGTGGAGATCCGCCGGGTCGACCTCGCGGTCGAGATGCAGATGCTCTCCTTCGAGACGGCCCGCAACGCCCCGCTGCCCGAGGTCGCGCACGCCGTCTCCGGGCGGATCGCGCGCCGGGCGCCCGGTGCTCGCGGCGGCGGAGCCGCCAATCGAGGCAGCGGGCGGACCCGAAATTCTTCATCCCATTCGGCAACGGAGCCAAGCAGCAAGGGATCGGTGGTAACACCATGAGCGTTCTTCTCGTCGGTATCTCACACCGCAGCGCCCCGGTGGCGGTGCTGGAGAAGGTGGCCATCACCGACACCGACCGCCCCAAGCTGGTGGACCGGCTGCTGGCCTCCAGCCACGTCGCCGAGGCGATGATCCTCTCGACCTGCAACCGGGTCGAGGTCTACGCGGTGGTCGACGCCTTCCACGGCGGCCTCGCCGAGGTCGGCGAGCTGCTGACCAGGCACTCCGGGCTGCCGATGACCGAGCTCACCAAGCACGCCTACGTGCGCTACAGCGAGGCCGCCGCCGAGCACCTCTTCGCGGTGGCCAGCGGGCTGGACTCGATGGTCGTCGGCGAGCAGCAGGTGCTCGGCCAGATCCGCGGCGCCTACGCCTCCGCCGACGCCCAGCAGGCGGTCGGCCGGACCATGCACGAGCTGGCCCAGCACGCGCTGCGGGTGGGCAAGCGGGTGCACTCGGAGACCGGTATCGACCGGGCGGGCGCCTCGGTGGTCTCGGTGTCGCTGGACCGCGCGCAGGAGATCGTCGGCACGCTGGGCGGCCGGACCGCGGTGGTGGTCGGCGCGGGCGCCATGGGCGGCCTCGCGGTCGCGCACCTGGCGCGCGCCGGGATCGAGCGGATCGTGGTGGTGAACCGGACGCTCGGCCGGGCGCAGCGGCTGGCCGAGATCGCCCGCGGCTACGGCATCGAGGCCGAAGGCATCGAGTTCTCCCGGCTGCCGGAGGCGATGGCCGCCGCGGACGTCGTGGTCACCTGTACCGGGGCGATCGGCGCGGTGGTGACGCTGGCCGACGTGCACCGCGCGCTGGCCGGGCGGGAATCCGCGGAGCGGCCGCTGGTCTTCTGCGACCTCGGGCTGCCGCGCGACGTCGAGCACGCCGTCGCCGGGCTGCCCGGCGTCTCGGTGATCGACATCGAGACGCTGCAGCACGACCCGGCCGCGGGCGCCGCCGCCGACGACACCACCGCCGCGCGCGGCATCGTCGCCGACGAGCTGGCCAAGTACCTGGCCGGGCAGCGGATGGCCGAGGTGACGCCGACCGTCGCCGCGCTGCGGCAGCGCGCCGCCGAGGTGGTCGAGGCGGAGCTGCTGCGGCTGGACTCCCGGCTGCCAGGGCTGGCGAACCCGGAGCGCGACGAGGTCGCGCGGACGGTGCGCCGGGTGGTCGACAAGCTGCTGCACGCGCCGACGGTGCGGGTCAAGCAGCTGGCCTCGACGCCGGGCGGCGACAGCTACGCCGAGGCGCTGCGCGAATTGTTCGAACTCAAACCGGGAGCGGCACAGGCCGTCGCGGCGCCCATGGAGGTGACCGCGCTCGGCGGGGAGCTGCCCGCCGGCCTTGCCGACGACTTCACCGCGGGCCACCGCGGCGACGAACAGGGGCTTTCCTGATGACCATGGTGCACGAAGAGGGCGACGTGAGCGGCGCGGGTGCCCGCGCGCCGTGGCGCATCGGGACCAGGGGCAGCCTGCTCGCGCTGACCCAGGCGGGCACGGTGCGGGACGCGCTGGTCGCGGCCGGGCAGCCCGCCGAGCTGGTGGTGGTCAAGACCGCCGGTGACCTCTCCCAGGCGCCGGTGCAGGAGATCGGCGTCGGGGTCTTCACCACGGCGCTCCGCGACGAGCTGGGCTCCGGCGCCGTTGACATCGCGGTGCACTCCTACAAGGACCTGCCCACCGCGCAGGATCCGCGCTTCGTGATCGCCGCGGTTCCCCCGCGCGCCGACCCGAGGGACGCGCTGGTCGCCAGGGACGGCCTGGTCCTCGGCGAGCTGCCCGCGGGGTCGCGGGTCGGGACCTCGGCGCCGCGCCGGGCGGCCCAGCTGCTCGCGCTCGGGCTCGGGCTGGAGATCGTGCCGCTGCGCGGCAACCTGGACTCCCGGTTGCGCAGGGTCAGCGAGGGCGAGCTGGACGCGGTCGTGGTCGCCAGGGCCGGGCTGGTCCGGATCGAGCGGACCGACGCGGTCACCGAGTCGCTGGAGCCGGTGCAGATGCTGCCCGCGCCCGCGCAGGGCGCGCTGGCGGTCGAATGCCGGGTCGAGGACACCGAGCTGATCGAGATCCTCCGCGGTCTGGACGACCCGGCGTCGCACGCCGCGGTCGTCGCCGAGCGCGGGTTGCTCGCCGAGCTGGAGGCGGGCTGCACCGCACCGGTCGGCGCACTGGCCGAGGTTGTCGAGTCGCTCGACGACGACGGCCGCATCGTCGAAGAGCTCTCGCTGCGCGGGTGCGCCGCCGCGATCGACGGGTCGGACGTGGTCCGCGCCTCGATCGTCGGCGCGCCGGAGCGGGCGGAGGAGCTCGGCAGAGCGCTCGCCAGGGAACTGCTCGACCTGGGCGCACGCGAACTGCTCGGGGCCGCCGGAGCGGCGCGCCCGGAGATCGCCGCGGGGGACGGCGACCCCACCCCGCGGACGGCCCCGCCGTCCGCCCCTGACGTCACCCACCCCAGTCCGATGGAGAACACCCGATGAGCCGATCCACCAAGAAGCAACCCGGGCGCATCCTGTTCGTCGGCTCCGGCCCCGGTGATCCGGCGCTGCTCACCGTGCGCGCCCGCGAGGTCCTCGGCCGGGCCACGCTCGCCTTCACCGACCCCGATGTGGACAAGGGCGTGCTCGCGCTCATCGGGACCGCGGTGCCGGAGGGCGAGGACGGCGAGCGCCCGGTCGACGTGCGGCCCGCGCTCGGCGAGCCCGCCGAGGTCGCCAAGACCCTGATCGCCGAGGCCAAGGCGGGCTCCGACGTGGTGCGCGTGGTCGCGGGCGACCCGCTGACCACCGACTCGGTGATCGCCGAGGTCACCGCCGTCACCCGCTCGCACGTCGCCTTCGAGGTGCTGCCCGGGCTGCCGAACGGCTCCGCGGTGCCCAGCTACGCGGGCATCGCGCTCGGCTCCGGGCACACCGAGGCCGACGTGCGCGGCGAGGTCGACTGGGCGGCGCTGGCCGCCGCGCCCGGCCCGCTGGTGCTGCACGCCACCTCCGGCCACCTGGCCGAGACGGCGAGCGCGCTGGTCGAGCACGGCATGGCCCCGCAGACCCCGGTCGCGGTGACCGTGCGCGGCACCACCCGCCAGCAGCGCACCATCGAGGCCACGCTGGCCACGCTGAACAGCGCCGCCTCCGAGCTGGTCGGGCCGCTGGTGCTGACCATCGGCAAGGTGGTCTCCAGCCGGTCCAAGATGTCCTGGTGGGAGTCGCGCGCGCTGTACGGCTGGACCGTGCTGGTGCCGCGCACCAAGGACCAGGCCGCCGAGATGAGCGAGCGGCTGGTCACGCACGGCGCCATCCCGGCCGAGGTGCCCACCATCGCGGTGGAGCCGCCGCGCAGCCCCGCGCAGATGGAGCGCGCGGTCAAGGGGCTGGTCGACGGCCGCTACCAGTGGGTGGTCTTCACCTCGACCAACGCGGTGCGCGCGGTGTGGGAGAAGTTCGCCGAGTTCGGGCTGGACGCCCGCGCCTTCTCCGGGGTCAAGATCGCCTGCGTCGGCGAGGCCACCGCGGACCGGGTGCGCGCCTTCGGCATCAACCCGGAGCTGGTGCCGAGCGGGGAGCAGTCCTCCGAGGGGCTGCTCGCCGACTTCCCGCCGTACGACGACGTCTTCGACCCGGTGAACCGGGTGCTGCTTCCCCGGGCCGACATCGCCACCGAAACGCTGGCCGAGGGGCTGCGCGACCGCGGCTGGGAGATCGACGACGTCACCGCCTACCGCACCGTGCGGGCCTCCCCGCCGCCCGCCGAGACCCGCGAGATGATCAAGACCGGCGGCTTCGACGCGGTGCTCTTCACCTCGTCCTCCACCGTGCGGAACCTGGTCGGCATCGCGGGCAAGCCACACGCGCGCACCATCGTCGCCTGCATCGGCCCCAAGACGGCCGAGACCGCGGTGGAGTTCGGGCTGCGGGTGGACGTGCAGCCCGAGGTGGCGCAGGTCGGCCCGCTGGTCGAGGCGCTGGCCGAGCACGCGGCCCGGCTGCGCGCGGAGGGGCTGCTCCCGCCGCCGCGCAAGAAGAGCCGCCGCAGCCGGTAGCCGTTCGCCCGGCCGGCGTAAGGTGCGAAAGATGACCGGAATCGACCGCCCGCGGCGGTTGCGCCGCACCCCGGCCCTGCGCCGACTCGTCGCCGAAACCACGCTGGAACCACGGCATCTGGTGCTGCCGATGTTCGTCGCCGACGGGCTCGCCGAGGCGCGGGAGATCAGCTCCATGCCCGGCGTGCACCAGCACACACTGGACTCGCTGCGCAAGGCGGCGGTGGAGGCGGTGGAGGCGGGCGTCGGCGGGCTCATGCTCTTCGGGGTGCCGCTCGCCGAAGACAAGGACGCGGTCGGCAGCAAGGCCAGCGATCCGGAGGGCATCCTGAACCGCGGGCTGCGCGCGCTCGCCGCCGAGGTCGGCGACGCCACCGTGGTGATGGCCGACACCTGCCTGGACGAGTTCACCGACCACGGCCACTGCGGCGTGGTCGCGGCGGACGGCAGCGTGGACAACGACGCGACGCTCGACCGCTACGTCGAGATGGCGCTGGCCCAGGCCGAGGCAGGCGCCGACCTGCTCGGCACCAGCGGCATGATGGACGGCCAGGTCGGCGCGATCCGGGCGGGGCTGGACGCGGCCGGGCACCTGGACGCCGGGATCCTCGCCTACGCCGCCAAGTACGCCTCGGCCTTCTACGGGCCGTTCCGCGAGGCGGTCGCCTCCTCGCTGCAGGGCGACCGCCGCACCTACCAGCAGGACCCGGCGAACCGGCTGGAGTCGCTGCGCGAGCTGGAGCTGGACCTCGCCGAGGGCGCCGACATCGTGATGGTCAAGCCCGCCATGTCCTACCTGGACATCCTGCGCGACGTCGCGGACCGGGCGACGGTGCCGGTGGCCGCGTACCAGATCTCCGGCGAGTACGCGATGATCACCGCCGCCGCCGAGCGCGGCTGGATCGACCGCCGCGGCGCGATCCTGGAGTCGCTGACCGGGATTCGCCGGGCGGGCGCCGACATCGTGCTCACCTACTGGGCGACCGAGGCGGCGCACTGGCTGGGGCAGCGCTGACGCTCCGATGAACGACGCACCGAACTCCCCGCAGTACTACCAGGGCCCGCCGCCGGTGCGGCCGGAGCCCGCGCCGAAGCCGACCGATATCGGCACCGCGCAGCAGCTCTGGTGGGCGGTCATCGGCTTCGGGCTGATCCAGGTGATCGCCTCGGTGATCGCCGGGGTGCAGCAGCGCGGCGCGCTCGCCGAGCAGATGCGCGGCGACCTGGAGCGCGCGGGTCAGCCCGCCACCCAGGCCATGTCCGAGCTCATGGTCACGCTCGGGCTCGCGCTCGCGGTGCTGATCGGCATCGTGCTGGCCGGGCTCGGGGTGCTCTTCGCGCACCTGCTCGGCAAGGGGAAGCTGTGGGCGCGCACGGTGCTCACCATCGCGGGCATCTGGCTGGTGCTGATGGCGGTGGGCACGCTCTTCGCGCTCGACACCGTCTCAGGCACCGCCACGCTCGCGGCGGGCGCGGCCACCCTGGTGCAGGGCGTGCTGGCGGCCGGAGCCATATTTCTGGCGTACCGCCCGGACTCCACGGCGTACTTCCTGGTGAATCGTCGGTGAATGCCGGGCGAATCGGGTGCTGAGTTTGTCTCGGACACGGTGACATGTATGGTGAGGGTTGTCACAGTGGACGTGAAGACCGTGAACCACCCGGGCGAGGGGTGTTCACCAGCGGAGATTCTGCCGCGGTGAAATTCGTCCGGTCGGCTCCGGGAGATCGGAGGCAACGATGCGCGTGGTGATCCAACAGCCGCAGAGCATTCGTCGGGACCTGCTCGTGCTGAGTCTGCTGATCCTGTTCGGCGTGCTGACAGTCGCCGTACTCTTGCTCCCCGGTCTGACCCGCTGACCCGATAGTGCTCTTCGCCGAACCGGGCGCGCGCTGGCGCAGCGTCGCCTACGGCCCCGCGCTCTGTGCCGTCATCCTCGTACTCGAGCTCGTCACCGGCGGGCGGCCGCACTGGTTCGCGCTGATCTTCTGCGGCGCCGCCATCGGCGGCTTCGTCGCGCTGCAGGTGGTGGCCGGGCAGCGGCACGTGAGCGTCGAGCTCACCGCCGAGCAGCTGCGGCAGGGCACCGAGGTGCTCCCGCTGCGCAACATCGCCGCGGTGCTGCCCGAGCGCGACGAGGACAGCTGGGACGACCTCGACTGGGAGTCCGCCCGCGCGCTCGGCGAGCTGCACGGGGTGCCGCGCAGGCGGACCGGCATCGGCCTGCAGCTGCGTGACGGCGCCTTGGTCCAGGCATGGGCCCGCGACCACCGCGGCCTGCGCGCCGCGCTCGAGGAGGCGGTGGCGGCCGCGAACTGCGCGGAGCCGACGGATTCCGCCGCGCCCGCGGAGCCGGGGGAGCCCGCCGCCCAGGTACCGGGTACCGTGCCCGCTGACGACGACCGGGAGGACGGGGCGCAGCGGTGAGGTACGGGATCGTGCGGGCGGCACTGGCGACGGCGTTCGCGGTCGCGGCCGTGATCGCGGCGGTCCTCTCCTGGCGCAACAGCATCCGCACCACCGACTTCGCGCCCGCGGGCGACATCCCCGCCTTCGAGGCGACCCGGTACGCGGCGCCGTGGGTCTTCCTCGCCGCCACCCTGCTCACGGTGGCCGGGCTGCTGCTGGTGGACGCGGTGGCGCAGCTGGCGCAGGCCCGGCATGCGGGCGGGGCGCACCGCGAACAGTAGTGTGTCCGTGGCGATTCCGGTCTGTCGGCCGGGTCGCGATTTTTTCGGTTCTACCCAGCGAGAGGTGTTTCGTGAAGCGGTTCGTGGTGCGGTTCGGGATGGCGACGATGGCGGTCGCCGCGGTGGGGTTCGGCGCGGGGCAGGCGGTTGCCGCGCCGGGGCTGCCGCTGGAGCCCGCGACCGTGCAGCCTGCCGAGCCGGTGCAGGGCGGCTTCGTGCCGGAGTCGGGGTCGGCGGGGCCCTACAACCACGCCATGTGCCTGCTGCACACGGTCTCCCCGCAGTTCCCCTGCATGTACAGCTGACGCACCGCGGTGTGGTGGGTCACTCCACTACACCCTGTCGTCGAAGCCGCGCGCGGTGGCTGACACACTGGAGTTCGTGAGTTCTTCTCCGCGCGCCGCCGAGGGATCGGTCCCGGTTTCCGCCCAGCTCTTCGACCGGGCGGCCGGGATCATTCCGGGCGGCGTCAATTCGCCGGTCCGGGCCTTCCACTCGGTCGGCGGGACCCCGCGGTTCATCGCCTCCGCGCGCGGCTGCACGCTCACCGACGCGGACGGCAACGACTACGTCGACCTGGTCTGCTCGTGGGGGCCGATGATCCTCGGCCACGCGCACCCGGCCGTGGTCGAGGCGGTGCGCGCCGCCGCGGGCGGCGGGCTCTCCTTCGGCGCACCCACCGAGGCCGAGATCGAGCTGGCCGAGGCCATCGCCGAGCGGGTGGAGCCAGTGCAGCGGGTGCGGCTGGTCAACTCGGGCACCGAGGCCACGATGAGCGCGGTCCGGCTGGCCCGCGGCTTCACCGGTCGCACGAAGATCATCAAATTCGCCGGGTGCTACCACGGCCACGTCGACGCGCTGCTCGCCGAGGCGGGCTCCGGGGTCGCCACGCTCGGGCTGCCGACCTCGCCCGGCGTCACCGGCGCGCAGGCGAGCGACACCATCGTGCTGCCCTACAACGACCTGGACGCCGTCGCCGCCGCCTTCGCCGCGAACCCGGGCCAGATCGCCTGCGTGATCACCGAGGCCGCCGCGGGCAACATGGGCGCGGTCGCCCCGGTCGACGGCTTCAACGCCGGGCTGCGCAGGCTGACCGAGGCCGACGGCGCGCTGCTGATCATGGACGAGGTCATGACCGGGTTCCGGGTCAGCCGCTCCGGCTGGTACGGCCGCGACGGCGTCGCGGGCGACCTCTACACCTTCGGCAAGGTCATGAGCGGCGGGCTGCCTGCCGCCGCCTTCGGCGGCCGCGCCGACATCATGGGCAGGCTGGCCCCGCTCGGGCCGGTCTACCAGGCGGGCACGCTCTCTGGGAACCCGGTGGCGGTGGCGGCCGGGCTGGCGACGCTGCGCGCCGCCGACGACGCCGTCTACGCGGCGCTGGACCGCAATGCCGAGCGGCTCGGCGGGCTGCTCACCGACGCGCTGGGCGCGGCCGGGGTCGAGCACCGGGTGCAGTTCGCGGGCAATATGGTGAGCGTGTTCTTCGCCGACCGCCCGGTCACCGACTACACCTCCGCCAAGGCCGCAGCGACCTGGCGCTACCCGGCCTTCTTCCACGCTCTGCTGAGCGCCGGGGTGTACCCGCCGCCGAGCGCGTTCGAGGCCTGGTTCGTGTCGGCGGCGCTCGACGAGGACGCATTCGCCCGCATCGCCGCCGCTCTGCCCGCCGCCGCCAGCGCGGCGGCCGCAGCCACCCCCGAAGGAACCCGCGCGTGAGCTCCGATCAGCCCACCTCCTCCGACCTCCCCGCCGAGCCCGCCGCCGACCGGCCCGCGGTCGTGCCGGTCACCCAGCACGAGCCGCCCGCCGTCACCGAGCGGGTGGAGACCATCGTGCACGTGCTCCGCCACGGCGAGGTGCACAACCCGAACGGCATCCTCTACGGCAGGCTGCCCGGC
This sequence comes from Nocardia sp. NPDC057353, assembly GCF_042667085.1. Taxonomy (NCBI): domain Bacteria; kingdom Bacillati; phylum Actinomycetota; class Actinomycetes; order Mycobacteriales; family Nocardiaceae; genus Nocardia; species Nocardia sp. NPDC057353. Next base: position 221,321 of record NZ_JBHVAK010000003.1, on the reverse strand, counting down.
TTCGGCCTCTCGGTGACCGGGCGGGCGCAGGCCGGTGCGGTCGCCCGCGCGCTCGCCGACCACGACCTCGCACTGGTCATCGCCTCGCCGCTGCAGCGCGCGCAGGAGACGGCGCAGCCCATCGCGGACGCGCACGGCATTCCGATCCGCACCGACGAGAACCTGATCGAGGCGGGCAACACCTTCGAGGGGCTGCGCGTCTCGGTCGGCGACGGCGCGCTGCGCAAGCCGCGGCACTGGTGGAAGCTGCGCGACCCCTTCACCCCGTCCTGGGGCGAGCCCTACCTGCAGATCGCGCACCGCATGCTGGCCGCGGTGAACAAGGCACGGGTGGAGGCGAGCGGGCGCGAGGTGGTGCTGGTCTCGCACCAGCTGCCGGTCTGGACGCTGCGCCGCTTCCTGCAGGGGCAGCGGCTCTGGCACGACCCGCGCAGCAGGCAGTGCTCGCTCGCCTCGCTGACCTCGCTGGTGTACCAGGGCGACACCCTGGTCGACATCGTCTACTCCGAGCCCGCCGGTAGCTCGGATCCGAGGAAGACCGGGGCATGAGCGGTTCCACCGTGCGAACCCGGCGCGCCGGTTCGGTGCTGGTCGCGTGCGTGGCCCTGGTGGCCGCGCTCGCGGGCTGCGCCACCGGCACCGACGCGGTGGCGTCCGGTGGGACCTTCGACTTCGTCTCGCCCGGCGGGAAGACCGACATCACCTACGATCCGCCCGCGAGCCGCGGCACCATCGGCACCCTCTCCGGGCCTGATCTGATGACCGAGGGGAAGACCGTCTCGGTGGCGGACTTCCCCGGTCAGGTCGTCGTGCTGAACCTGTGGGGGCAGTGGTGCGGGCCGTGCCGGGCCGAGATGCCCGCGCTGGAGCAGGTCTACGAGCGGACCAGGGATCAGGGCGTCACCTTCCTCGGCATCAATGTCCGTGATCCGCAGCAGGACAAGGCGCAGGACTTCGTGGTCGACAACAAGGTCGGGTACCCGTCGATCTACGACCCGTCCATGCGCACCCTGCTCGCGCTCGGCGGCAACTTCCCGACCAGCGTCATCCCGACCACGCTGGTCCTCGATCGGCAGCACCGGGTGGCGGCGGTATTCCTGCGCGCGCTGCTAGCGGAGGACCTGCAGCCGGTGGTGGAGCGGATCGCGGCCGAGGATCCCTCGTGAGCACCGTGGTGCTCGCGGGGGTGGGGGACGCGTTCCAGGAGACGGCGGCGAGTGGGCCGCTGGTGCTCGCGCTCGGTGCCTGCCTGCTGGCGGGGTTGGTGTCGTTCGCCTCGCCGTGCGTGGTGCCGCTGGTGCCGGGCTACCTGTCCTACCTGGCCGGGCTGGTCGGCGCCGAGGCGCCGCCGGTGACGCCGGGCGAGGCGCGGGACCGCCGCGGCGGTGGGCGCGCGGCGCGGGGTGTTTCGGCCGCAGGCCGGGCCGCGGTCGCCGAGCGAGCCGCGCAGGCGGGCACCGCCGACGGGCCGCCCGCTGCCGACCTCGCCGCCGAGCGGCAGGCCGTGCGGGCGGGCAAGCTGCGGATCGCGGGCGCGGCGGGACTCTTCGTGCTCGGCTTCACGGTGGTGTTCGTCCTGGCCACCGCGACGGTCTTCGGCCTGATCCAGACCCTGAACGTGAACCGCGAGCTGCTGCAGCGGATCGGCGGCGTCGTCACCATCCTGATGGGCCTCGTCTTCATCGGCCTGGTCCCCGCGCTGCAGCGGGACACCAGGATGGAGCCGCGCCGGATCACCGGGCTGCTCGGCGCCCCGCTGCTCGGCGGCGTCTTCGCGCTCGGCTGGACCCCGTGCCTCGGCCCGACGCTCTCCGGCGTGATGGCGGTGGCCGCGGGCACCGAGGGCGCGACCGCGGTGCGCGGCGTCACCCTGATCGTGGCCTACTGCCTCGGCCTCGGGCTGCCCTTCGTGGTCCTCGCCTTCGGCTCGGCGGGCGCGCTGCGCGGCGTCGGGTGGCTGCGCCGCAACTCCCGCACCATTCAGCTCGTCGGGGGGATCCTGCTGGTCGCGGTGGGGGTGGCCCTGGTGACCGGGGCCTGGGACCTCTTCGTCTCCTGGGTGCGCGACGCCTTCGTCTCCGAGGTGGTCCTGCCGATATGACCGTGACCGACAGCCCGCCCGCCGCCACCCCGGCCCCGCCGCCGCGGCAGTCCCCGCTCGGCCGCGCGCTCGCCGCGGTGCGCAATACCTGGCGCGGGCTGACCAGCATGCGCACCGCGCTGGTGCTGCTCTTCCTGCTGGCGCTGGCTGCCATCCCGGGCGCACTGCTGCCGCAGCGCAACCTGAACGAGCAGAAGGTCGCGCAGTACATCGCCGACCGGCCCACGCTCGGCCCGTGGATGGACCGGTTCGAGCTCTTCGACGTCTTCTCCAGCTTCTGGTTCACCGCCGTCTACGTGCTGCTCTTCATCTCGCTGGTGGGCTGCATCCTGCCGCGCACGGTGGAGCACGCCAGGGCGCTGCGCACCCCGCCGGTGCGCGCCCCGCGCAACCTCGGCAGGCTGCCGCACCACTGGTCCGGCACCGACGACCGCGACCCCGAGCAGGTGCTCGCCGCCGCCGAGGCCGGGCTGAAGGGCTGGCGGGTGCGGCGCCGGGACGGCGAGCGCGCGGGCGAGCTCACGCTCTCGGCGGAGAAGGGCTACACCCGCGAGCTCGGCAACCTGGTCTTCCACCTCGCCCTGGTCGGGCTGCTGGTGGCGATCGCGGTCGGCAAGCTCTTCGGCTACGAGGGCAGCGTCATCGTGATCGCCGACGGCGGCCCCGGCTTCTGCAGCACCTCGCCCGCCGCCTTCGACTCGTTCCGCGCGGGCAATGTGAACGACGGCACCGGCATGACCCCGGTCTGCGTCCGGGTGAAGGATTTCCGCGCCGACTACCTGGACACCGGCCAGGCCGAGATGTTCACCTCGAACATCTCCTACCAGGCGGGCGCCGACCTGGCGACCGGGACCTGGCGGGACACGACGCTCCGGGTGAACCACCCGCTCCGGGTCGCGGGCGACCGGGTCTACCTGCAGGGCCACGGCTACGCCCCGACCTTCACGGTGCGCTTCCCGAACGGTGAGACCCGCACCGAGACCATCCAGTGGCGCCCGGACGACGCCCGCACCTTCCTCTCCAGCGGCGTGCTCCGGATCGATCCGCCCGGCGGGCTGTACGCGAGCGACGAGGAGCGCAGGCGCAACCAGATCGCCATCGAGGGGCTCTTCGCGCCGACCGCGCTGCTGCACGGCAACCTGCTCACCTCGTCTTTCCCCCGAATGGACGACCCCGCGGTCGCGGTCGACATCTACCGCGGCGACACCGGGCTCGACACCGGCCGCCCGCAGAACCTCTTCGCCCTGGACCAGGAGCTGGTCCGGCAAGGGCGGTTGACGAAGGAGGCGCGGGTCAACCTGCGCCCCGGCGAATCCACCCAGCTCGCCAACGGCACCACGGTGACCTTCGACGGTGCGAAGGAGTTCGTGAACATCCAGGTCTCGCACGACCCGGCGCAGCAGTGGGTGCTGATCAGCGCGGTGACCATGATGGCGGGGCTGCTGGTCTCGCTGCTGGTGAAGCGCAGGCGGGTGTGGGTGCGGGTCTACCCGGAGCCGGAAACGCCCGGTACTGTCGATAAACGACGCAGCGTAGTAGAGATGGGTGGGCTGGCCCGCACCGACCAGGCGGGCTGGGGCTCCGAGTTCGACCGGCTGCGCACCCGCTTGATCGACCCGAGCACGGGAGAACAGTGATGGAGATCGACGAGACCCTGGCGGGGTACAGCGACCTCGCCTTCAAGTCCGCCCTCGTGGTGTACACGCTGGTGCTGGTGCTGCTCCTGGTGCAGTACGCCTCCGCGCGCACCAGGCAGGTCGCGGCCCGCGAGGCCGCGCTGGTCGGGGCGCGGAACGATCCCGCGCTGCCGGGGAAGATCGTGCAGCCGGAGCGGCGGCCGCTGGCCGACCGGTTCGGCAACATGGCTTTCTCGGTGCTGATCGTCGCGGTCGGGCTGCAGGTCGCCTCGATCGTGCTGCGCGGCTTCGCGACCTACCGCTTCCCGCTGGGCAACATGTACGAGTTCGTCAGCATGGCGACGGCGGCCGCGGTGCTGGTCGGCATGGTCCTGCTGCGCGAGCAGCGGTTCCGCTCGATGTGGGTCTTCCTGCTGGTGCCGGTGCTCGTCCTGATGTTCCTCGGCGGCACCGTGCTCTACGCCGACGCGGCGCCGGTGGTGCCCGCGCTGCGCTCGTTCTGGCTGCCCATCCACGTGACCATCGTGAGCGTCGGCAGCGGCGTCTTCCTGGTCTCCGGCGTCGCCAGCCTGCTCTTCCTCTTCCGGCTGCGGCAGCCGGAGGGCGGCGAGTCGGGCAACCTGCTCGGCGCTGTCGCGCGCAGGCTGCCCGACGCCCGCACCCTGGACCGGATCGCCTACCGCACCACCATCATCGGCTTCCCGCTCTTCGGCGCGGGCGTCATCCTCGGCGCCATCTGGGCCGAGGCGGCGTGGGGCCGGTTCTGGGGCTGGGACCCCAAGGAGACCTGCTCCTTCATCGCCTGGGTGCTCTACGCCGCCTACCTGCACGCGCGCGCCACCTCCGGTTGGCGCGACACCAAGGCGGCCTGGATCAACGTCGCGGGCTTCGTCGCCATGCTGTTCAACCTGTTCATCATCAACCTGGTGATCAGCGGGCTGCACAGCTACGCGGGGCTCACCTGAGCGCGATCCGCTCCGCGATCTCCGGGTAGCGCAGGACCAGGCCGTCCGGCGCGAAGCGCAGGATGTCGCGGTAGCCGAAGCGGGGCGCCTCGTAGTCGAAGAGCAGCGCCCCGCCCTCGTCCGGCAGCCTGCGGTAGGTCTGCTCCAGCCGCTCGACGGCCAGGCCCGCGCTGCGCACGTAGACGGCGGAGCTGACGCCCTGCCCGCCGGGGGCGAGCGCGAGCCGGTGCACCGGGACGGTGTTGGTCACGGCCGATGCCTCGAAGTCGACGTCGAGGCAGCCGTCCAGGTCGGGGCGGGCGAGGCCATTCAGCCGCCAGCCGCCTGCGCCGTCGGATTCGAGGACGATCTCCAGGCCGGGGGCGGTCGCGGTGGCGGTGCGGACCCGCCAGTCGGGGTCGATCTCCAGCTGGTAGCGGATGCTCCACGCGGCCCCGGCCTCGACGCCGACGGTGCTGCCGTCGAGCGTGACCGTGCCGTTCGCGGCGGTGTGCACCACCTCGTGCCCCTCGTGGACGCCGGTCAGCCGCCACGCCGCGACGGCGGGCAGCGGGGTGAAGATCACCGCTCGGCGGGGCCGGACTCCTCGTCCCGGCGCTGCTGGCGGGAGATCCGCCAGAGGAATTCGGGGTCGTCGTCCGGGCCGAGGCTCCGGCGTTGCGGAGCACTGCTCCCGGCCGGGCCGAAGGCCTTCCAGCACAGCACCGCGACGGCTACTACCGCGATGAGTGCCAACAGGTACATCACGTCGCTCACCTCCTGGCTACGAGGGTAGCGGCGGTGTGCGGGTTATCCCAGTGTCGGACGGTGTTCACCGTGCCGTCACCGCGGCCGGCCCCGCGCCGCGGGGCCGGTGGCGGTGCGGTCAGCGGGTGGTCGCCTCGGTGGTGAGCGCGGCGAGCAGCCGCATGACCTCGGACTCCCGGAACCGGCGGTGCCCCCCCGGGGTGCGCAGCGACCCCAGCCTGCCCGCGTGCGCCCACCGGGTCACGGTCTTCGGATCCACGTGGAAGAGCGCGGCCACCTGGCCCGGGGTCAACAGCGTGTCCTGGGCGGTCGTCGCAGCAGTCATGGCAAACCTCTCCGTCTTCGACAGTCCCTCATCGGACAGCGTCATGGTGGCACGAAGACCCCTAGGTACTCGATTGATCTACGGTTGGTAAAGGGGAGGTAATGGACAAAAGGGATACATCTCCCACCAGCGGCGACGCGCTGAACGCCGCGCGCGCAACCCCGTGGCATAGGCTGGACGGCGTGAGTGACGCAACCCCATCGCGCGACGCCGAGGCGAGGCCGGGCAGGCGGCTCGCGCTGAACCTCGGCCTCTACACCCTGGCCCGGCTCGCCCTCGTGGTGCTGATCACGGCCCTGATCGTGGGGGTCGCGCGGCTGGTCGGGGTGCAGATCCCGGTGGTGGTGGCGGCGCTGTTCGCGATCATCGTCGCGCTGCCGCTCTCGCTGACGCTGTTCAAATCGCTGCGCGCGAAGGTGAACGAGGACATCGCGACGGTCGACGAGAAGCGGCGGCAGGACAAGGCCAGGCTGCGCGCCCGGCTGCGCGGCGAGGACGGCGACCCCTCGTGACGCCGTGAAGACCTGCGACCGCGGCACCCCGCGCGGCTGGGTGGACAACGCGGTGCGGCTGATCGACGCCGACGCCCAGCGCAGCGCCGACACCCACCTGCTGCGCTACCCGCTGCCCGCCGCCTGGCGGGTGCAGCTGTACCTCAAGGACGAGTCGACGCACATCACCGGCAGCCTCAAGCACCGGCTGGCCCGCTCGCTCTTCCTGTACGCCATCTGCAACGGCTGGGTCGCCGAGGGGACCACCGTGGTGGAGGCATCCTCCGGCTCGACCGCGGTGAGCGAGGCGTACTTCGCCAAGCTGCTCGGGCTGGAGTTCGTCGCGGTCATGCCGGCGAGCACATCGCCGCGCAAGATCGCGCTGATCGAGGCGCAGGGCGGGCGCTGCCACTTCGTGCAGCGGCCGCCGGAGATGTACACCGAGGCCGCGCGGCTGGCCGCCGAGTGCGGCGGGCACTTCATGGACCAGTTCACGCACGCCGAGCGGGCCACCGACTGGCGCGGCAACAACAACATCGCCGAGAGCATCTTCGAGCAGATGCGGCTGGAGGCGCACCCGGTGCCGGAGTGGGTGGTGGTCGGGGCGGGCACCGGCGGCACCAGCGCGACCATCGGCCGCTACATCCGCTACCGCAGGCACCACACCCGGCTCGCCGTGGTCGACCCGGAGAACTCGGCCTTCTTCGGTGGCTACGAGACCGGGGACGCCGGGTACGCCACCGGCATGTCGTCCCGGATCGAGGGGATCGGGCGGCCGCGGGTCGAGCCGTCCTTCGTCGGGCAGGTGGTGGACCGGATGCTGGAGGTGCCGGACGCCGCCTCGATCGCCGCCATGCGGTACGCGAGCGCGGTGCTCGGGCGCCGGGTCGGCGGCTCCACCGGCACCAACCTGTGGGGCGCCTTCGCGCTGGTCGCGGAGCTGCTCGCGGCGGGCCGCTCGGGCAGCGTGGTCACGCTGCTCTGCGACGGCGGCGACCGCTACGCCACCACCTACTACGACGACTCCTGGGTCGCGGGGCAGGGTTTGCGACTCGAGCCCGCGCAGGCCGTGCTGGAGCAGTTCGCGGCCACCGGGGTCTGGACCGGCTGAACTCCCGTTCGTCAATTTTTGTTGACACATGCCCCGCTCGTCAATCAAAATTGACGCCATGAGTGAAGCGACAACGCTGGCGGCGGCCGCGGGCAGCCCCGACCCGACGGTCGGGCTGCGCGCGGTGCTCGCGCTGCGCAGGCTGCTGGAGCGGCTGGAGGCGATCCAGGTCGCGAACGCCAGGGCGCAGGGCTGGTCCTGGCAGGCGATCGCCGACGCGCTCGAGGTCAGCAAGCAGGCCGTCCACCAGAAGCACACGAGGAGACGCTGATGTTCGAACGGTTCAGCAGGCAGGCCAGGGTCGCCGTGGTGACCGCGCAAGAGGACGCGCGCGAGCTGCGCTCCCCGGTGATCGATGTGCAGCATCTGCTGCTCGGGTTGCTCGGCTCCGCCGAGCCCGCGCTCACCGCGCTGCTCGCGGAGTCCGGGGTGACCAGGGCGGGAGTCGCGGCGGAGCTAGCCGGGCGCGGGCGCGGCGAGCCGCTGGGGGAGGAGGACGCCGCGGCGCTGCGCTCGATCGGCATCGACCTGGACGCGGTGCGGGCCAGCCTGGCGGCAGGGTTCGGGGCGGACGCGCTCGACCGCGCCGCGCCGGAGCCGCGCGGCCGGTTCGGCCGCTGGACCGGCGGGCACATCCCCTTCACCCGGGATGCCAAGAAGGTGCTGGAGCTGGCGCTGCGCGAGGCGCTGGCGCGCAAGGACCGCTCGATCGAGAGCGGGCACCTGCTGCTCGGCGTGGTGCGCGGCGCCAACGCGGTCACCACCGAGCTGCTCGGCGGCCAGGCCGCGGTGGCGGCGCTGCGCCCCGGAATCCACGCGCTGCTGGACCGCGCGGCCTGACCGGTGCACCCGGACGTCGCGGCAACGACGCCTGCGCGACGCCCGGCCCGCCTAGCATGGCGGCATGCAGCTTGCGCTCCGGTTGATCATCAACGCCTTCGCCATCTGGCTGGCCGCGTACCTGGTCGGCGCCATCGAGGTGGTGAGCCCGGAGGACGAGATCGGCTGGAAGATCATCGTCCTGCTCGCCGTCGCCGCGGTCTTCACCCTGGTGAACGCCCTGGTCAAGCCGATCGTCCAGGTGCTGTCGCTGCCCCTGGTGATCGTCACGCTCGGGCTCTTCCTGCTGGTGGTGAACGCGCTCATGCTCATGCTGACCGCGGCCATCACCGAGCTCACCGACTACGGCCTCCGGGTGGACGGCTTCTGGGCCGCGCTGGTCGGCGGGCTCATCATCTCGATCGTCAACTGGGGGCTCGGGCTCCTCGTCGACGACTGAGTCCGCGCTCAGCCGAAGGCGAGCGCGGCGGCCGTCACCGCCGACCAGGCCAGCAGGGCGAGCCCGGAATCGCGCAGCGCCGGAATCAGTTCCGGGCCGCCGCGGCCGCCGCGCACCGGCGCGTTGGCGCGCAGCGCGAGCGGGACGGCGACCAGCGCCAGCAGCGCGAACGGGGTGCGCAGCGCGAGCACCAGCGTCATGGCGAAGGGCAGCGCGAGCAGCACCGCGTGCAGCGTCCTGGTGCGCTGGTCGCCGAGCTTGACCGCGAGCGTGGTCTTGCCGGACTCGGTGTCGGTGGGGATGTCGCGCAGGTTGTTCGCGACCAGCACCGCGCTGGAGAAGGCGCCGACCGCCACCGCCGCGGCCAGCCCGGCCCAGTCCACCCGCTCGGCCTGCACGTACTGGGTGCCGAGCACCGCGACCAGCCCGAAGAAGACGAAGACCGCGATCTCACCGAAGCCGCTGTACCCGTACGGGTTCCGGCCGCCGGTGTAGAACCAGGCGCCCGCCAGGCAGGCGGCGCCGAAGAGCAGCAGCCACCAGGCGGTGAGCAGCGCGAGCACCAGCCCGGCCACCGCCGCGACCAACAGGCTCGCGATGGCGGCGGTGCGCACCGCCTGCGGCGTCGCCAGCCGCTGGCCGACCAGCCGGACCGGGCCGACCCGCACGTCGTCGGTGCCGCGGATGCCGTCGGAGTAGTCGTTGGCGTAGTTCACCCCGACGATCAGGGCCAGCGAGACCACAAGGGCCAGCAGCGCTTTCCACCACACCGCGGCGTCGAGCGCGGCGGCCGCGCCGGTGCCCGCCAGGACCGGGGCTATCGCGTTGGGCAGGGTCCGCGGCCGGGCGCCTTCGAGCCATTGCGCTGCAGTTGCCATGCGCGCAGCCTAATCCCGCGCGCCGCGGGGCGGAGTTCAGGCGGGCTGTTCGGCGGCGGCCTTGAGCCGGGCCAGCCCCTTCTCGAAGTCCTTGCCGATGAAGTTGTCCATCGGCAGCACCCGGCCGAGCAGCCCGAGGAAGCCGGTGCGCTTCCCGGTCATCCGCCAGCTCACCTCGGTGCCGCCGGGGACGGGGGCCAGCACGAAGCGGACGTCGTTGGTGGCGGCGATCGGCTTGCGGAACTCCACCCTGACATCGATCTCGTGCGCGGCGCTGGCGGTGATGGTCATGGTGCCGCTGCCCGCCTTGCGGTTGCCGCTCCAGCTGTAGGCGGCGCCGGTGCCGGAGTCCGGCCCGGCGTACCGCCGGTTCAGCTCGGGGTCGACGTCCTCCCACGGCGACCACTGCGTCCAGTGGTGGAAGTCGTCGATCAGTCCGTGGATCCTGGCGGGTTCGGCGGCGATCACGGTGCGCCGGACAACCTCGAAGTCGGCCATGGGGCGACTGTAGGCCGAGCGCCGGTGCCGCGCGGGACGCGCGCCGCGGCGGCCGCGGGAACCCTAGGATCGATCCCGAGATGGTGGCGGGAAGCAGTGGCCCGATCGGGCAGGACCGAACGACCCCTCCGCGTGCCGGGGAGTCCCCGCCGGTGACCGCGAGGGAGGCAGGCGTGCCGCGGGGAGCAGGCGCGCCGCCGCCGACTGCCGCGGCGCCGGGTGGGGCAGCGGCGCCCGTGCTCGAGATCGGGCTGCTCGGGCCGGTGGCGGTGCACCGGGACGGCGCGCTGTCGCCGCTGCCAGGGGCGCGTGCCCGCGCACTGCTGGCGGCGCTGGCGCTGCGGCCGGGGCGCAGCCGGACCGCGGCGGGGCTGATCGAGGACGTCTGGGGGGCGGAGGCGCCGCGGGCGCCGACGAACGCGCTGCACACCCAGGTGTCCCGGCTGCGCGCGGTGCTGCCCGCGGGCGCGGTGGTCGTCGGCCCGGCCGGGTACCGGCTCGAACTCGGCGCCGAGCTGATCGACCTGACCTACTGCGCCCGGTTGCTCGCACAGGCGCGCACCCAGCGCGATTCCGGGGCCTACGCCGAGTGCCTCGGCTCCGTGCTCGCCGCCCGCGCGCTCTGGCGCGGGGAGCCGGGCGCCGATCTGCCGCCCGGCCCGCTCGCCGTCGAGCTGCGCGAGCGGGCCGCCGGGTACGCGGCCGAGCTCGACGCGCTCGAGGTCACCGGCCGGGCGGGCGCGGGCGACCCGGAGGGCGCGCTCGACCCGGCCCGGCGCCGGGCCGCCGCGCTGCCGCTGGACGAGGCGGCGCAGCTCGAGCTGGTGCGGTTGCTCGCCGCCACCGGCCGCACCGCTGCCGCGCTCGCGGCCGTCGCCGCCTTCCGCGACCGGCTCGCCGACCGCCTCGGCGCCGACCTCGGTCCCGAGCTCGCCGAGCTCAACACCGCCATCCTGCGCGGCGAACGGATCGCACCGCCCGCCGCCACCGATGTCGGACCCGCGCCAGAGGCCGTGGAAAGGACACCGTTCCTCGGGCTCGGTGTGCGCGCCGCGCCCAACCCGCTGCTCGGCCGGGATGCCGACCTGGCGGCGCTCAGCGAGCTGCTGCGCGGCTCGAGGGTGACCACCGTGCTCGGCCCCGGCGGCACCGGGAAGACCCGCGTCGCCCACGAACTCGGCGCGCGGGAGGCGGGTGCGGTGGCGCTGGTCGAGCTGGCCTCGATCCGCGCCGCCGAGCCGGAGCAGGCGCGCGCCGAGATCGAGGGCGCGATCGCGGCGGTGCTCGGCGTCTCCGAGGCGCCGTTCGACGGCACCGCGCTGCGCACCGGCCCGGCGGAGCTGCGCAGGCGCATCCTCGACGCCGTCGCGGCCCGGCCGACGCTGCTCATCCTGGACAACTGCGAGCACCTGGTCGACGCCGTCGCCACCCTGGTGGCCGAGTTCATCGCGTACGTCCCCCGGCTCCGGGTGCTCACCACCAGCCGGGCCCCGCTGATGATCACCGCGGAGGCGGTGTACCCGCTGCCCCCGCTGCACATCGACCCGGCGGGCTCCCCGGCGACCGAGCTCTTCGCGGCCCGCGCCCGCGCCGTCCGCCCCTCGGTCCGGATCGACCTGGCCGTGGTGGCCGGGCTCTGCCACACCCTGGACGGCCTCCCGCTCGCCATCGAGCTGGCCGCGGCCAGGGCGCGCGCCATGAGCGTCGAGGAGATCGCCGACCGGCTGCACGACCGCTTCGCGCTGCTCCGCTCCGGCGACCGCAGCTCGCCGGCCAGGCACCGCACCCTGCACGCGGTGATCGACTGGAGCTGGAACCTGCTCGAGCCCGCGCAGCAGGCCGCGCTGCGCAGGCTCTGCCGGTTCCCGGCGGGCTTCACCCTGGCCGCGGCCGAGGTGGTGGCCGCGGGCCCCGAGGTCGGCGACGTCGCCGCCGCCGTGGACGGGCTGGTGAACCAGTCCCTGCTCACCGTGCAGGACACCGCGGCCGGGCTGCGCTACCGGATGCTGGAGACGGTGCGCGAGTACGGCGAGGAGCGGCTGGCCGCGAGCGGGGAGGGCGAGGAGATCGTCGGCCGCACACTGGCCTGGGCCCGCGCCTGCTGCGCGGAGCTGTCGGCCCGCGCCTACACCGAGGACCAGCTGCTGCTCGGCGGGGTGCTCGACACCGAGCAGGACAACCTGCTCGCCGCGCTGCGCTCGGCTGCCGAGCGGGCCGACGGCCGCACCGTCTACACCGTCTTCCCGGCGCTCGGCGTGCTCTGGATGATGCGCGGCGCGCACGGCGAGGTGATCGCCTGGACCGAGCGGCTGCTGCACGTCCCGCTGCCCGCCCCCGACGCCCCCGACCCGCCCGGCGACCTGCTGGTGATCGGCTCCGCGCTGCAGGTGCTGCACGCCCTCTTCGCCGCGCGGACCGAGCTGCGCCGACTGGCCGCGGTGCGGCTGCGGACCAGGCGGCTGCTCGCCGTGCGCACCGACATCTCCCCGACCGTCGCGCTGGCGGCCCGGCTGCTGGTCAGCCCGGTCCGCGGCAGCGGCATCCCGCGGCTGGTCGCGGGCGCGGTGCGCTCGCCGGACCGCACCGCCAGGGTGAACGGGCTGATCCTGCGCGCCAACATCAGGGAGAACCTGGGCGACCTGAACGGCTCGCTGCGGGACGTCACCGCCACGCTCACCCTGCTGCGCTCCGGCGACGTCTGGACCCTGGCCTCGGCGCACCGGCACATCGCGCAGCTGCACGGCCAGGCGGGCCGGTACCGCGAGGCCGTCGAGCCCTACCGCCGCGGGATCGAGCTGCTGGAGCGGATCGGCGCCTACGACGAGCTCGTCGAGGCGCGCAGCGCGCTGGTCGGGGCGCTGGTCGGCTGCGGCGAGCTGGACCGGGCCGAGGCCGAGCTGGAGCGCACCGTCGCACTGGCCGAGCTCGACCCGGAGGCGCCGGAGGGCACGGTCAGCGGGTTGCTCGGCACGGTGTTCCAGGCTCAGGCGGAGCTGCTGCTCGCGCGCGGCCGCACCGAGGAGGGGATCGTGCGGTACCGGCGCGCGCTCGCCGTCTCCGGGTGGCCCGGCGCCTCGGTCGGGCCGGGCGCGTGGGTGCTCATGCTGGTGGCGGCCACGCTCGACGCCGAGGTGCTGTACGGCGACCCGGTCGCCGCGGGCCCGACCGCCCGCGAGCTGGCCGCGGCGACCGGCCGGATCTTCGGCTCCTTCCGGGACGTGCCGCAGGTCGGCGCCATCGCCTGCGCCATCGGCAGCTGGCTGGTCGCCTCCGGCGATGACCGGGAGACCGGGCTGCGGCTGCTGCTCGCCGCGCCGCGGCTGCCAGGCAGGCAGGACTTCGCGACCATGCTGGTGTCCAGGCACCTGGCACTGGCGGAGGCGACCGCGGGGCCCGCCGCCGTCGCGGCGGCCGCGGCCGCGCTCGGACCGGCGCGCAGGCTGCGGCTGCTGCCGCGGGTCTTCGAGCTGATCGCCGGGGTGGCGGCGGGGGCGCCCTGCACACCGGACGCCCCCGCCATCGCTCACGCGCGGCGCATGTAGGCCCGCACCGCGAGCGGCGCGAACACCGCGATCACCACGGCGGCGCCGAGCAGCGACCACACCGTGCTCGCCCCGAAGCCGCTGCCGTTCATCAGGTCGCGGCAGGCGTTCACCATGTAGTACACCGGGTTGGCGTGGTTGATCGCCTGCATCCAGCCCGGCATGGTGCTGGTCGGGGCGAACGCGCCGGACATGAAGGTCAGCGGGAACATGACCATCATCGAGATGCCCTGCACCCCCGCCGCGCTGCGGCCGGTGACGCCGACCAGCGCCCAGATCCAGCTCACCGCGAACGAGCAGAGCACGATCACGACGCCCGCCGCGACCACGCCGGTGACCCCGCCCTCCGGCCGGTAGCCGATGGCGAGCCCGACCACGACGGTGAGCACGGTGGCCAGGGTGTAGCGCACCATGTCGGCGATCAGCGCGCCCGCCAGCGCCGCGATCCTGGCGATGGGCAGCGACTTGAAGCGGTCGAAGACACCCTTGTCCATGTCCTCGCGGAGCTGGGTGCCGGTGACCACCGAGGTCAGCACGACGGTCTGCACCAGGATGCCCGGGATCAGGACCGGCAGGTAGTTCTGCACGCTGCCGCCGATCGCGCCGCCGAAGATGTAGGCGAAGAGCGCGGTGAACAGGATCGGCTGGATGGTGACGTCGAAGAGCTGCTCCGGCTTGTGCTGGATCTTGAGCAGGCCGCGGTAGGCCATGGTGAACGAGGCCGAGACGGTCGCGGCCAGGCCGATGCTGTTGCTCGCGGGCCGGACCGCGGCGGCGTTCGGCTCGGGGCGGGTGAGGGTGTCGGTCATGCCGCGCTCTCCTCGGTGTCGGTGTCGTCCGCCGACGGGCGGCCGGTGAGGGTGAGGAAGACCTCGTCCAGGCTCGGCTTGCTGACCGTGATCTCCGCGATGGCGATCCGCTCCGCGCGCAGCCGGACCAGCAGGTCGGTGGTGATGTCGGCGTCGCGCAGCGGGGCGGTGATCCGGCCCGCCTCCGGGGTGACGGTGACCTCGGCGTCGAGGAAGCCCGCGACCAGCTGCCGTGTTTCGGCCAGCCGGGTGCGGTCGGCGGGGACCAGGTGCAGGGAGGAGCCGCCGACCGACTGCTTGAGCTCGTCGGCGGTGCCGTCCGCGATCACCCGGCCGTGGTCGATCACGGCGATCCGGTCGGCGAGCTGGTCCGCCTCGTCCAGGTACTGGGTGGTGAGCAGGACCGTGGTGCCCGCGCGGACCAGGCGGCGGATGGTGTCCCACATCTGGGCGCGGGTGCGCGGGTCGAGGCCGGTGGTCGGCTCGTCCAGGAAGAGCAGGGGCGGGGTGGCGATCAGGCCGGCGGCCAGGTCGAGGCGGCGGCGCATGCCGCCGGAGAACTGGCGGAGGGGTTTGGCGGCGGCCTCGGTGAGGGCGAACTCCGCCAGCAGGTCGGCGGCTCTTCGCCGGGCGGCTCGGCGGGTGAGGCCGAGGAGGCGGGCGAAGATGATCAGGTTCTCGGTGGCGGTGAGGTCCTCGTCGACCGAGGCGTACTGGCCGGTGACGCCGATCAGGTTGCGGACCGCCGTCGGTTCCCGCCGCACGTCGTGGCCGAAGATGCTCGCGGTGCCCGCGTCCAGGGGGAGGAGGGTGGTGAGCATGCGGATCGTGGTGGTCTTGCCCGCGCCGTTGGGGCCGAGGACCGCGTACACCGTGCCCGTCGGGACGGTCAGGGTGACGCCGTCGACGGCGCGTTGGGTGCCGAAGGTCTTGACCAGGTCTGCGGCTTCTACCGCGAGTTCTGTCATGAACCCGAGGATGGGTCGCCGCGCTTGCACCGCCCGCACGGTGCCTTGCACCGCCCTTGCGCGCCGCTGTCGCAGTGCGCGGACCGCGGCGGCTCAGCGCGAACTGTCCGCCAGGAGGTAGTCGCGCAGCGCAGTGCGATCCGGCTTCCCCGGACCCCGCAGCGGAAGCTCGTCGAGCACGGCGAGCTCCCGCGGCGCAGCGATGGCATCGAGCTCGGCGCTCACGTGCACCCGAACCTCGTCGAGGCTCGGCGGCTCGACCCCGCGCACGGGGACGATGACGGCGGCGACCCGCTGCCCCAACCGCTCGTCCGGCAACCCGAGCACCACACACTCGGCAACAGCGGGATGCGTCCCGAGCACCGCCTCCACCACCTGCGGCAACACCAGCAGCCCTCCGGTGCTGATCCCCTCGTCCAGCCGCCCGGTCACCCGCAGCACCCCGTCCTCGACGACCCCGGCGTCGTCGGTCCGGAACCACCCCGGCTCGGCGAAGGCCGGATGCTCCGGATGATTCCGGTACCCGGAGGCGACGGTCGCCCCGCCGAGCACGATCCGCCCGGCATCGATCCGCAACCGCACCCCGTCCAGCGGAACCCCGTCGTACACGCACCCGCCGCAGGTCTCACTCATCCCGTAGGTGCGAACCACGTGAATCCCCGCGGCCCGAGCCCGCTCCAGCACCCGGGCGGGCGTCGCCGCCCCCCCGACCAGCACCGCGTCCAACCCGGCCAGCGCCGCCGCGGCGGCGGGCGACTCCAGCGCCTTGATCAGCTGGGTGGGCACCAGCGAGGTGTACCGCCGCTCCCCGCGCATGGCCCGGATCGCCCCGGCCAGCGCCTCGGGCAGGAATCCGCCGCCGACGTCGAGCACCACCGGCTCGCTCCCCGCCTGGATACTGCGCAGCAACACCTGAATGCCCGCGATGTGGTGGGTCGGCAGCGCCAACAGCCACTGCCCGGGTCCGCCGAGCCGCTCGTGCGTCGCACTCGCGCTGGCCCGCAGCGCGGAGGAACTCAGCATGGCCCCCTTGGGCACCCCGGTGGTGCCGGAGGTTGTGACGACCAGCGCGACGTCCTCGTCGATCGGCTCACCGGGCGCGAGCGCGTCCCCGAGCCTGCGCGCCTCGCGGCGGTCGCTGTTCGGCACCGGGAGCCAGGCGGGCCCGGTGCCCTCCAGCGCCTCGCGCAGGTGCGGGAGCACGTCGCCGACGCCGGATCCGGTCGGCATCGGCAGGATCCGCAGGGGCTTGCTCACGACAGCGATCGTGTCACGTGGGCGTGCGTGCACGCGGAACGGGTGGTCCGGCGGCGCGCACGGAACGCGCCGGGAGGGGCCGACAACGGCTCAGGTACGACAGGCATCGAAACCGCGATTCTCTCGTCCGACCAAAGGACTCTGGCGGGTCCCGGACGTCGGCGGTCGGGTCTCGCCCGATTCGTTATCGTCCCTTTCGGTTTGCTTGCTGGCAACTCGAAGGCGACGACCTCAGCGCGAATCCCGGCGCAGCGGGTGCTCGGCGGGCACCTCGACCAGCACGATCGGCACCCCGTCCGGGTCGGCGATCCACATCTCCAGCAACGCCCACGGCTCCCGCCTCGGCTCCCGGTCGATCCGGACCCCGGCCAGCGCGAGCTCCGCGGCGGCATCCCCGATATCGCGCACCTGCAGCCAGAGCGCGCCGGTGAAGGCCGGCGGCTCCCCCGACCCGCCGTGCGCGGCGACCTCGATCAGGGACTGCCCGGCGAAGAAGACCGTCCCGGCCGGGTACTCCCTGGCGATCGCGAGCCCGAGCGCGTCCCGGTAGAAGGCGAGCGTGGCCTGGTAGTCGCCCGGGCGCAGGATGACCCGGCTGCTCAGGATGTCCATCAGAAGTACCAGGGGTAGGGGGTCCAGTCCGGCGCGCGCTTCTCCAGGAAGGAGTCCCTTCCCTCGACCGCCTCGTCGGTCATGTAGGCCAGCCGGGTCGCCTCGCCCGCGAAGAGCTGCTGCCCGACCAGGCCGTCGTCGGCCAGGTTGAAGGCGTACTTGAGCATGCGCTGCGCCTGCGGCGACTTGCCGAGGATGTCCGCGGTCCACTCCAGCGCGACGTTCTCCAGCTCGGCGTGGTCGACCACCTCGTTGACCGCGCCCATCCGGTGCATCTCCTCGGCGCTGTAGGCGCGGCCGCGGAAGAAGATCTCCCTGGCGAACTTCTGCCCGACCAGCTTCGCCAGGTAGGCGCTGCCGTAGCCGCCGTCGAAGCTGCCGACGTCGGCGTCGGTCTGCTTGAACTTCCCGTGCTCCCGGCTGGCCAGGGTGAGGTCGCAGACCACGTGCAGGCTGTGCCCGCCGCCCGCGGCCCAGCCGTTCACCAGGGCGATCACCACCTTGGGCATGAACCGGATGAGCCGCTGCACCTCCAGGATGTGCAGCCTGCCCGCGCGCGCCGGGTCGACGGTCTCCGCCGTCTCGCCCGCCGCGTACTGGTAGCCGCTGCGGCCGCGAATGCGCTGGTCGCCGCCGGAGCAGAAGGCCCAGCCGCCGTCCTTCGGGCTCGGGCCGTTGCCGGTGAGCAGCACCGCGCCGACGTCGGAGGTCATCCTGGCGTGGTCGAGCACGCGGTAGAGCTCGTCGACGGTGTGCGGGCGGAAGGCGTTGCGCACCTCCGGCCGGTCGAACGCCACCCGCACCGTGCCCTGCGACAGGTGCCGGTGGTAGGTGATGTCGGTCAGGTTCTCGAAGCCGGGTACCGGCCGCCACAGCGCGGGATCGAAGGTCACCCCTGCGATTATCGGCACCCCGGCGCGCGGGCCGGGGGCGCCCCCGTTCGGACGGTGTATACCGTGCAGGGATGAGCGAGAAAATAGAACCTGTTATCGACCGGAGCGCCATCGATCCGGACCGGTACGAGCAGCACGCGCGGTTCTTCCCGAAGGTGTCGCGGGAGCCGGTCGGGCCGAGCTTCGGGCCGTTCGTCGAGGCCGTGCGCCGGGTGCAGGATCTCGCGGTGAGCGTCGACGCGCCGGACGAGGTGTACGCCGCGGCGGCGGCGCTGGTCGAGCAGCTCGCCGACCTGCTGGAGCCGCACCGGGCGCCGGAGCTGCAGGGCCCGGCGGGCCGCGCGGTGGAGCTGCCCGGCCGCGGCAGCCTGCTGCTGCTCCCGTGGCGGACGGTCGAGGCCGGCCCGGACGGCATCGCCATGACGGGCGTTTTCCGCCGCTTCCACCTCGGCGGCAACGGCGCCGCGCACGGCGGGGTGCTCCCGCTGCTCTTCGACGAGCTCTTCGGCTCGGTGCTGCACTACGCGGGCAGGCCGATCAGCCGGACCGCCTACCTCCACGTCAACTACCGGAAGGTAACCCCGCTGGAGCAGACGCTGGTCGTTCGCGGACGGGTCGATCGGGTCGCGGGACGGAAAACGTTCGTCACCGCGGAGCTCCGCGATGACCTGGGCGAAGTCCTCGCTGACGCCGAAGGATTGATGATTCAACTGCTGCCCGGGCAGCCGTAGCCGGGTGGATGCGGGCGCCGGTGCGTATAGTGGCGCGTGCTTGTACAACGAACCGATCCGGAGGAACCTGAAAGTGGTTGCAGCACTGTCTGAATCCCTGCTCGACGATGCCAAGCGGCCGGCCTTCCTTGCCGACGCTGTCGAGGTCCTGGATGCCGAGGTCTCGGACAAGGGTGGTGCGTCCGGCCTGGCGGTGAAGGGTGGCTACGCGGCGGTCAAGAAGATCGGCCCGTCCATCGTCCCCGACGCCCTGGAGTCCCTGGCTCCCCGCCTGGTGGCCCAGCTGGAGCCCTACTGGCAGGAATACACCGCGTCCGGCAGCACCGGCAACTTCGCCGATCTGCTGGTCGCCAAGTCCGATGAGGTCGCCGAGGCGCTGCTGAAGGTGACCGACGAGCGGGCCGAGTCCTCGACCCGTCCGGCGCTGCAGAAGGTCTACTCCTCGCTGCGCTCCTCGGCCAAGAAGAACGTGGTCGAGGCGCTGCCCCGGGTGGGCGCGCTGGTCCAGCGGCACGCGACCGCCTGATTCCTCTCGCGCCGCCGTCGCTGTCGCCGGCGGCGCGAGCTGTATCCCGCCCGCGCTGTGAGCAGGGCGACGCGGCGGCAGCGGCTCGCGTCTGGAAGTCTGGAGGCGTGAACCCGTCAACAGCGCAGGCGCAGGTCGTCGTCGACGAACTGGTGCGCGGCGGGGTGCGGGACGTGGTCCTGTGCCCCGGTTCCCGCAATGCTCCGCTGGCCTTCGCACTGCAGGCCGCGGATGCCGCCGGGCGGCTCCGGCTGCACATGCGCATCGATGAGCGCACCGCGGGGTTCCTCGCGGTGGGGCTCACCCTCTCCGGCCGCGCCCCGGTCCCGGTGGTGATGACTTCGGGCACCGCCGTCGCCAACCTCGGCCCCGCCGTGCTGGAGGCCAACTACGCCAGGGTGCCGCTGGTGGTGCTCAGCGCCAACCGGCCCTACGAGATGCTCGGCACCGGCGCCAACCAGACGGTCGAGCAGCTCGGGCTGTTCGGCAGCCAGGTGCGCGCGACGATCAGCCTCGGGCTCGCCGAGCTGGAGGACGATTCCCGCTACTCGCGGCAGAACAGCGTGTGGCGCTCGGCGGTCTGCCGGGTGCTCGCCGCCGCGCGCGGCACCCGCTCCGGCAATGCCGGGCCGGTGCACTTCGACATCCCGCTGCGCGAGCCACTGGTCCCGGACCCGAACGCCGCCGAGATCCCGCCCGGCCGTGCGGGCGGCGCGCCGTGGACCAGGACCGAGAACGCCACCCTCGACGTCCCGCTCGCCATCGACCTCACCCCGGACACCGTGGTGGTCTCCGGGCACGGCGCCGGGCTCAGGCCCGAGCTGGCCGCGCTGCCCACCGTCGCCGAGCCGACCGCGCCGCTGCACGGCCCGGCGCTGCACCCGCTGGCGCTGCCGCTGCTGCGGCCGAAGCAGGCCATCATCACCGGCCGCCCGACCCTGCACCGCCCGGTCGCCAGGCTGCTCGCCGACCCCGAGGTCACTGTCTACGCGCTGACCACCGGCCCGCGCTGGCCGGATGTCTCCGGCAATGTGGTCGGCACCGGGACCAGGGCCGTCGTCTCCGGCGCGCCGGACCCGGCCTGGCTGGCCCGCTGCCACGACCTGAACGAGCGCGCGCACGGCGCCGTCCGGGACGAGCTGGCCGTGCACCCCAAGCCGACCGGGCTGCACGTGGCCGCGGTCGTCGCCGACGCGCTGCGCGCGGGCGACCAGCTGCTGCTCGGCGCCTCCAACCCGGTCCGGGACACCGCGCTGGTCTCCGCGCCGCGGCCCGGCGTCACCGTGGTCTCCAACCGCGGCGTCGCCGGGATCGACGGCACCGTCTCCACCGCGCTCGGCGCCGCCATGCGGCACGACGGCCGCACCTTCGCCCTGATCGGCGACCTGACCTTCCTGCACGACGCCTCCGGGCTGCTCATCGGCCCCGGCGAGCCGCGCCCGGACGACCTCACCATCGTGGTCGCCAATGACGACGGCGGCGGCATCTTCGAGCTGCTCGAGCAGGGCGATCCGCAGTACGCGGGGGTCTTCGAGCGGGTCTTCGGCACCCCGCACGGCATGGACCTGGCCGCGCTCTGCGCCGCCTACCGCATCCCGCACCGGCAGGTGGACACCGCCGAGCTGGCGGCGGCGCTCACCGGCAACGCGCACGGGGTGCGGGTGCTGGAGGTGGCGACCGAGCGCTCCGGGCTGCGCGAACTGCACGCCTCGGTGCGCGCCGCCATCAGCTGAGCGTCACTCCCGCTCGTCGTCGAGCGGGACCTCGATGCGCTGCTCCGCCACGTCGGCGGGGTCGGCGCTCCACAGGTCGCCGGGGACATCGGGCCGCGGCGCGACATCGTCCGGGTCGACCGGGCGGGACTGCTCGACCAGATCGGCCTCGGACACCTCGAACGTGGCGGGTGTGCTGCGATCGACCATCGTGCGCTCCTCTCCGCGGGGGTTCTCGTCCGCAACCGGTATACCCGCCGCGCGGCGATGAATCCGGGCGGTCCGCACCGTCGGTACGGGTGAGAGCCGTTCCGAGGACAGGAGATCCGCCGTGACCACTGCCGCCCCCGCCTTCGACTTCGCCGTCGCCGCCGACCGGATGGCCGCCCTGGTCGCCGGGATCGGCGACGACCAGCTCGCCGCGCGGACCCCGTGTCCCGACGTGTCGGTCGCCGCGCTGCTCGGACACGTCGCCGGGCTCACCGAGGCGTTCCGGCAGGCCGCGACCAAGGAGGTCAGTGGCTCGCGGCCGCCCGAGGTGGCGGCGAGCGAGCTGCCCGCGGACTGGCGCACGCTCATCCCCGCCCGGTTGGACGCGCTGGTCGACGCGTGGCGCGAGCCCGACGCCTGGGCGGGGGAAACCGAGGCGGGCGGGGTTACCGCGCCCGCGCCCGCCATGGCGGCGGTGGCGCTGGACGAGCTGGTCATCCACGGCTGGGACCTGGCCCGCGCCACCGGGCTGCCCTTCGACATCACGCCCGACGAGCTCGAGGTGCTGGAGGGGTTCCTCGCCGAGGTGCCGGACGAGGGGACGCCGGGGCTCTTCGGCCCGGTCCAGCCGGTCGCCCCCGGCGCCTCCCGCCTCGACCGGGTGCTCGCCCGCACGGGGCGCCGGGCGGACTGGACAGCCTGACCCCGGGCTGTGTGCGCCGCTCGCGCTCGTCATGGTGGGGCGAAGCGGCCCGCGGCGACGGCGTCCAGTGCCGCTTCGGTGGCGCCGACCGCAGCCGCATCATCCAAGGGATCTCCGCTGATCAACAGCCGGTAGTAGAGCGGCGCCGACACCGCGGTGAGCACCGCGCGGGGGTCGGTGCCGACCGGCGCCTCGCCGCGCGCGATCCCGTCGGTGACGCAGGGCGCCCACTCGGCGAGCCGCACGTCGTAGAAGCGGTGCAGCGCGACCGCGGTGGCAGGGTCGGTGGCGCCCGCCGCGATGACCGCGCGGAACAGCCGCCCCTGCCTGGCGTCGGTGAGCGTGCCGAGCACCAGCCGGGCATTGGCGAGCAGGTCACCGCGCAGGGTCCCGGTGTCGGCCCGCGGCACCGACTCCTCCGCCATGGCCACCAGCAGATCGGTCACCAGCCCGGCGGGCGTGCCCCAGCGCCGGTACACCGTGGTCTTCCCGACCTCGGCCGATGTCGCCACCTCGGTGAGGTCCAGCGCGCCGAAACCGCGCTCGGCCAGCAGGTCGCCCGCGGCCCGCAGCACCGCGGCGCGCACCCTGGCGGTGCGCCCGCCGGGCCGGACCGACCCCGGGTCGGAGCTCATAATGGGTCTCCAGTTTCATTTATCGCCACGAGGGCGTACCGTCGAACGAGTTAACGGAACTATAGACCCTTTAGGAGTGGTCATGGAGTATCGGCGATCCGGCGCCTCCGGTCTCGTGCTGCCCGTGCTCGGCTTCGGCGCAGGCACCTTCGGCGGCCGCGGTGAACTCTTCGGCGCCTGGGGCGACACCGACGTCGCCGCCGCCCGCAGGCTGGTCGACATCTGCCTGGAGGCGGGCGTCACGCTCTTCGACACCGCCGACGTCTACTCCGACGGCGCCTCCGAGGAGGTGCTCGGCGCGGCGATCCGCGGCCGCCGCGATCGGGTGCTGCTGAGCACCAAGGCCGGGCTTCCGACCGGGCCGGGCCCGGACCAGGCAGGCGCCGGTCGCGCTCGGCTGGTGCGTGCGGTCGAGGCGGCGCTGCGCAGGCTCGGCACCGACCACATCGACCTGTTCCAGCTGCATGCCTTCGACGCGCAGACCCCGGTCGAGGAGACCCTCGCGGCTCTGGACGACCTGGTCAGCGCGGGCAAGATCCGCTACCTCGGCGCCTCCAACTTCGCGGGCTGGCAGCTCATGAAGTCGCTCGCCGCCGCCGACCGGGACGGCCGCACCCGCTACGTCGCGCACCAGGTCTACTACTCGCTGGTCGGGCGGGACTACGAGTGGGAACTCATGCCGCTCGGTCGAGACCAGGGCGTCGGCGCGCTGGTCTGGTCACCGCTGGGCTGGGGTCGGCTCACCGGGCACATCCGCCGCGGCGCCCCGCTGCCGCCGGGCAGCAGGCTGCACGCCACCGCCGCCGCGGGCCCGCCGGTCGCCGACGAGCTGCTGTACCGGGTGGTCGACGTGCTGGATGAGCTCGCCGCCGAGACCGGCCACGCCGTCCCGCAGCTCGCCCTGGCCTGGCTGCTCACCCGGCCGACGGTGACCAGCGTGATCGTCGGCGCCCGGAACGAGGAGCAGCTGCGGCAGAATCTCGGCGCGCTCGAGGTGGGCCTGACACCCGAGCAGCTCACCCGGCTGGACGCCGCGAGCGCGACCACCCCGCCGTACCCGCGCTACCCCTACCACCGGCTCCCGGACTTCGCCCGGCTCGATCCGCCGCTGGTCGGCGCTCAGTAGACGTCGCGGACGTAGCGCTTCTCCGCGACCAGCTGCTTGCGGAAGGCGCGGGCGCCCTCGTCGTCCAGCTTGCCGTGCACCCTGGCGATGGT
Source organism: Nocardia sp. NPDC057353 (assembly GCF_042667085.1). NCBI lineage: Bacteria > Bacillati > Actinomycetota > Actinomycetes > Mycobacteriales > Nocardiaceae > Nocardia > Nocardia sp. NPDC057353. The sequence continues at coordinate 197,473 of NZ_JBHVAK010000003.1, read as the reverse complement.
GAGCAGCGCCTCGTCGACGTCGGTGGCCATCCTGGCGGCGTCCCCGCAGACGTAGAAGTGCGCGCCGTCGCGCAGCCAGGACCACAGCTCGGCGCCGTGCTCGATCATCCGGTGCTGCACGTAGACCCGCTCCCGCTGGTCCCGGGAGAAGGCGAGGTCGAGCCGGGTGAGGAAGCCGGAGCGGAACATGTCCTCCAGCTCGGCGCGGTAGTAGAAGTGCTGCGCCGCGTGCTGGTCGCCGAAGAAGAGCCAGTTGCGGCCGGTGGCGCCGAGCGCGCGGCGCTCGTGCAGGAAGCCGCGGAACGGGGCGATGCCGGTGCCGGGGCCGACCATGATCATCGGGGCGGTCTGGTCCAGCGGCGGGCGGAAGTGCGGGGAGCGCTGCAGGAAGATCGGCACCTCGGTGCCCGCCCGGTCGGCCAGGAAGGTGGAGCAGACGCCGCCGCGCTCGGCGTACCGGACGACGCCGACGGTGAGCTCGACCTCGTGCGGGCTCACCCGCGGGCTGGAGGAGATCGAGTACTGCCGCGGCTGCAGCTTCTTCAGCGCGCCGAGCCACTCCACCAGGTCGGCGCGGACCGGGAAGTCGCGCAGCACGTCCACCGCCTGCTTGTCCCAGAGGTAGCCGTCGAGTTCGTTGCGGTTGTCCCGGCGCAGCAGCTTGGCCAGCTGGTTGTTGCCGGGGTGGTGTTCGGCGACGAAGCCGAGCAGGTCGTTGCTGACCCCGGTGATGTCGTAGCGGGTGGCGAGCGCCTCGGCCAGCGGCAGGTCGGCGCCGTCCACCTCGACCGCGCGGGTGCCGTCCAGGCCGGTGGCGGCGAGCCACTCGGCCACCAGCGCGTCGCCGTTGCGCGGCCAGACGCCGAGCGCGTCGCCGACCTCGTAGCGGACGTCCAGGTCGCGCAGGTCGAAGCCGAAGCGGCGGACCTCCTTCGCGCTGCCGACGGAGAGCACGTCGTTGCGCACCAGCGGGGCGCGGACCGGCGCGTTCCTGGTGAACCTGGCGGCGCGCCTGCGCTCCGGGCGCACCGCCGTCGCAGTCCCGCCGCGCGCCGGGGCGCCCGAGCCAACGGGGTTCCCGCGGGTGCCCGCCGCGCCGAGACCGGCCGCTCCGGCACCGCCCGCGCCCGAGCTACCCGCACCGACGCCATCCCCACCGAAGCCGGCGCCCGGGCCGACGCCGATGCCGTCCGCGCCGCCCGGGCCGAAGCCGAAGCCCGGCCCGCCCGTACCGAAGCCCGCGCCGGGCTCGGCGCCCACTTCGGGGCTGCCCGGACCACTCGACCCACTCTCCCCGAGCGCCGTGAGCACCGCCGCGAACCACCCGTCCGCCGCCTCGGCGTAATCCGGCTCGCTGTCCACCCTGGCCAGCAGCCGCCGCGCCCCACGGGCGGCGAAGGCCTCGTCCAGCTTCCGCCCGTGCCCGCAGAAGTCGTCGTAGGCGGAGTCGCCGAGCGCGAAGACCGCGTACCGCACCCCGCCGAACCGGCCGGGGTGCTCGGCCAGCCGCTCCCAGAAGTCGCGGCCGTTGTCCGGCGGCCCGCCGTCGCCGAAGGTGCTGCTCACCACCAGGACGTCGCCGTCGAGCTCGGCCGGGTCGCAGGCGTCCATGTCGCGCAGCCGCGGCGTGAACCCTGCCGCGGTGAGGCGCATCGCGGCATCGGCGGCCAGCTCCTCGGCGGTGCCGGTCTGCGACGCCCACAGCACCGTGACCGCACGTGCCTGCGCCGCGTCGGCGGAGGCGCCCGCCCGCGAGTACATCCCGGCCAGCAGCCCGTCGACCCACATCCGGCTGCCCGGCGAGATCGGCGCGGTCTCCGGCAGCACCGGCTGCCCGGTCACCGGTAGCGACTGCAGCGCCGCGAGGTAGCCGGAGAGGTAGATCCGCTCGGCCTCGCTCAGCGTCGGCGCGGTGCCCGCCAACCCGAGCACGGCGGCCAGCGGGTGCGGCTCGGGGGCGGGCTGCGGGGCGGGCCGCGGCGCGGCGGGCACCCGGCGCAGCGCCACCGCGCAGGCCTTGAACTCCGGCTGCAGCGACGCCGGGTCGACCGCGTCGCTGGTGACGGCGTTGATGGTCAGGTACTCGCCATGCTCGTCGTTCCAGTGGAACGGCGCGAAGCAGTCGCCGGGCCGCACCCGGTCCGAGATCCGCGCGGGCAGCACCGCCCGACCCCGCCGCGAGGTGATCTCGATCCGGTCGCCGGGCCGGATCTCCAGCCGCTCCGCGTCGGCCGGGCAGATCTCCAGGAACGGCTCGCCGGTGAGCCTGGTCAGCTTGTCGACCCGGCCGGTCTTGGTCATGGTGTGCCACTGGTGCTGCAACCGGCCGGTGTTCAGCAGGAACGGGTGGTCGTCGTCGGGCATCTCCCGCGGCGGCAGGTGCGGCCGGGCGAAGAACACCGCGCGCCTGCTCGGGGTGGCGAAGGCCAGCCGCGGGGTGCTGCCGTCGGCGGCGGTGAACAGGGTCTGGCTCACGCCGTCGTTGAGGTACCGGATCGGGTTGCGCGGCCGCTCCGGGTCCGGGCACGGCCACTGCAGCGGCCCGGCCCGCAGCGCCTCGTGGCTCATGCCGCGCAGGTCGTAGCCGGTGGCCGGGTTGGCGAAGGCGGTGAGCTCGGCGAAGACCTCGGCGGCCGATTCGAACTCGAACCCCGCGAAGCCCATGGCCCGCGCAACCTGCGCGATCAGCAGCCAGTCCGGCCTGGCGTCGCCGCGCGGCGGGACCGCCTGCCGCAGCAGCGTCACCGTGCGCTCGGAGTTCACCATGGTGCCCTCCGCCTCGGCCCAGAGCGTGGCGGGCAGCATGATGTCGGCGTAGGTGTTGGTGGCGGTGTCGGTGTAGGCGTCCTGGGTGATCACCAGGTCGGCGGCCTCGAGTCCGGCGATCACGGTGGTCCGGTTGGCGACCGTCGCCACCGGGTTGGTGCAGATGATCCAGGCCGCCCGGATCCGGCCCGCGCTCAGCTCGCGGAACATCTCGATGGTGCCCGGCCCGGCCTCGTCCCTGATGGTGCCGGGCGCAAGGCCCCACGCCGTCTCCACGAAGCCGCGGTCGGCGGGGGAGAGCAGGCTGCGCTGGCCGGGCAGCCCCGGCCCCATGTACCCCATCTCCCGGCCGCCCATGGCGTTCGGCTGGCCGGTGAGCGAGAACGGCCCGCTGCCGGGGCGGCAGATCGCGCCGGTGGCCAGGTGCAGGTTGACCACGGCATTGGTGTTCCAGGTGCCGTGCGTCGACTGGTTCAGCCCCATCGTCCACAGCGACATCCACTCGCCTGCCTCGGCGATCCAGCGCGCCGCGGTGCGGATGTCCGGCTCGGCCAGCCCGGTGAGCTCGGCGACCCGCTCCGGCGGGTAGTCCGCCAGGAACTCCGGCATCGTTTCCCAGCCCTCGGTGTGCTCGGCGATGAACTCGGTGTCGATCGCGCCGTCGGCGACCAGCAGGTGCAGCAGGCCGTTCAGCAGCGCCAGGTCGGTGCCGGGCGCGATCTGTAGGAAGAGGTCGGCGCGGTCGGCGGTCTCGGTGCGCCGCGGGTCGACCACGATCAGCCTGGCACCGGCCTTGAGCCGGTCCGCCATCCGCAGGTGCACGATCGGGTGGCAGTCGGCGGTATTGGCGCCGATCACGAAGAACAGGTCGGCGGCGTCGATGTCGTCGTAGGAGCCGGGCGGGCCGTCGGCGCCGAGCGACTGCTTGTAGCCGGTGCCCGCGCTGGCCATGCACAGCCGGGAGTTGGCCTCGATGTGCACCGTGCGCAGGTACCCCTTGGCCAGCTTGGTGGCCAGGTACTGCGCCTCCAGCGACATCTGCCCGGAGACGTACAGCGCGACGGCGTCCGGGCCGTGCTCGTCCAGGATGGCGCGCAGCCGCGCGGCGGCCTCGGCGACGGCCTCGTCCACCGGCACCGGCTCCGGCGCGCGGTCCCTGGCCGGGCGCCGCAGCGCGGTCGCCATCCGCCCGTCCGCCCGCATGAGCTCGGCGTGCGTCGCGCCCTTGGTGCAGAGCCTGCCCGCGTTCGCCGGGTGCAGCTTGTCCCCGGCAACCTTCGCGATCACCGGGATGCCGCGCTCGACCCCGGTCGCCACGGTGATGCCGCAGCCGACACCGCAGTACGAGCACTGTGTGCGTACCGTGTCCGCTTCCCGCATGGATCCCATGGTGCTGCGGCGCGGTTGCGCGGTTTTTACCCGACGTTATCGTCAGGTGACATTCCGCCTCACCGGCGGATTTCTTCCCGGTGAGCTGTGGTGCGGGTCATAAAATGTCCGGAATCAGCCGAGGTTGAAGCCGCGGTGCAGCGCGACGGCGCCGCCGCTCAGGTTGCGCCACTTCACCGTGGACCAGCCCGCCTCGGTGACCCGCCGGGCCAGCTGCCGCTGGGTCGGCCAGGCCCGGATGGACTCGGCCAGGTAGACGTAGGCGTCCGGGTTGCTGCTCACCGCGCGCGCCACCCGGGGCAGCGCCTTCATCAGGTACTCCATGTAGACGGTGCGGAACGGCCCGAACACCGGCGTGGAGAACTCGCAGATGACCAGCCGCCCGCCGGGCTTGGTGACCCGCAGCATCTCGCGCATGGCCAGGTCGATGTCGGCGACGTTGCGCAGCCCGAAGGAGATGGTCACGGCGTCGAAGGAGCCGTCGGCGAAGGGCAGCGCCATGGCGTCGCCCGCCACCATCGGCACCTGCCTGCCGCGCCCGGCGGCCAGCATGCCCTGGGAGAAGTCGGTGGCGACGCACCAGGCGCCGGAGCGGCGCAGCTCCACCGTGGAGACCCCGGTGCCCGCGGCCAGGTCGAGCACGCGCTCGCCGGGGCGCGGGTCGAGCGCGCGCCTGGTCGCCCAGCGCCAGTACCGGTCCTGCCCGCCGGAGATCACGGTATTGGTGAGGTCGTACCGCTTCGCGACCCCGTCGAACATCGACGCGACCTCGTCCGGCCGCTTCTCCAGCGAGGCCCGGATGGATTCGCGCTGTCCTGTTTTCGCCACACCGCGACCCTATCCGGTCACCGGTGTTTCACCCTTCAGGCCGTGTGTGACGTGCGTTCCGTCCAGCCGGTCACCGCGGCGTAGTGGCCCATGAGCTCGTCGCAGATCGCGGGCCAGGTGCGGTGCAGCACCGACTTGCGGGCCGCGGTGGCGTACCGGGTGCGCAGCTCCCGGTCGCGCAGCGCGGCGACCGCGCTCGGCAGCAGCTCTTCGAAGCGCTCGACCGGGAGCAGGTAGCCGTTGCGGCAGTGCGCGACGAGGTCGCGCGGGCCGCCCGCGTCCGGGCCGATCACCGGGGTGCCCGCGGCCAGCGCCTCCTGCACGCCCTGGCAGAAGGTCTCGTGCTCGCCCGGGTGCACCATGACGTCCAGGCTCGCGTACGCCGCGGCCAGCTCCAGCCCGCCCAGCTCGCCGGTGAAGACCGCGCCGGGCAGCAGCGCGGCGAGGCCGCGCCGCTCCGGGCCGTCGCCGACGATCACCAGCTGCACGTCCGGGTCGCCCGCGAGCACGGCGAGCCGGTCGACGTGCTTCTCCGGCGCCAGCCTGCCGACGAAGCCGACCAGCATCCGGTCGGCGCCGCCCAGCCAGCGCTCGCGCAGCTCCCGGCTCCGCCGCGAGGGCGCGAAGCGGGCGATGTCGACGCCTCGGCCCCAGCGGTGCACCCGCGGGATGCTGTGCGCGGCGAGGTCGGCGGCGGCCGCGCTGGAGGGGGCGAGCGTGCGGGTGGCGCCCTCGTGGATGCGCCGGGTCCAGCCCCAGGCGGCCCTGGCGGCCAGGCTCAGCCCGTAGCTCTTGGCGAAGCCCGCGACATCGGTCTGGTAGACGGCGACGCTCGGCAGATCCAGCCGCAGCGCCGCCCCGAGCCCGCCGGCGCCGAGCAGGAAGGGCGAGGCCAGGTGCACCACGTCGGCGTCGAAGGCGGCGATGGCCGCGGTGATCCCCGGCTGCGGCAGCCCGACCGGCAGCGAGCTGATCTTCGGCACCATGACCGCGGGCACCCGGTGCACCCGGAACCTGCCGTGCCGGTCCGGTGCGGGGGGAAGGCCGCGCACCGTGTCCGGCGCGACCACGATCGCATCGTGGCCGAGCCGGTCCAGATGGTCCAGCACCCGGAGGACGGAGTTGGTGACACCGTTCATGTTCGGCGTGAACGACTCCGCGACGATGGCTACGCGCACCCGTCCAGCGTCGCAGGACCGGTGGCAGGCGGCCCCACGGCTGCGTGAAGGGCGCGCGAAGTTCGGGCGAACGCTCAGTTCCCGCCGCGCCGCCGCAGGTACCACAGCAGCGGCAGCGCGATCAGCCAGACGACCACGATCACCGACCCCGCCGGGATGATCGCCACCGTGGCGTCGCGCCCCGCCACCCGCACCAGGTCCGGGTCGGCCCGGTTGTACTCCACATTGATGTTCTGCCCCGCGGTCAGGTTGGTCGGGTACAGCACCCCGACCTTGGGGTTGTGCGTCACCCCGTCCGGCGTCACGTACATGACGGCCGAGCGCAGCCTGCCCGCGGAGAGCACCTCGGCCGTGGTCACGCCGCGATCCGAGCTGATCAGGTAGTCGTTCCGGAAGGCGGCGAGCACGAGCAGCACCATGAGCACGCTGATCGCGGCGGCCACGACGAGCACCGTCAGCCCGCCGCGCCCCAGCGGACTCGGACGCGCCACGCGGGGGCTGGTTTCCGACACCGGGCCAGGTTAGTGGACGGGTCCGCTAGCGTGTGCGCCCATGTCCCGCACCTATAGCTTCACCGTGCCCTATTCCGCCCCGGTGACCTCGCTTCACCGGGCATACACCAACCCCGAGGCCTGGCGAGCGCGCTTCGCCGAGGCTAAATCGGCGAACTACGACCTCGCGCACCCGGAGGGCGAGGGCAGCATCCGCATCCACATGGCCGAGAAGGTCGGCGGCGACGCCGTGCCCAAGGTGGTCCGCTCGGTGCTCGGCCGCGAGTTCACCCTGGAGCGCACCGACACCTGGCACCGGCTGGACGGCGAGCGCGCCACCGGTTCGTTCACCGCCGCCACCACCGGGGTGCGCGGCGAGCTCGCCGGTGACTACCTGCTCCGCCCCGCCGCCGACGGCGCCGTGCTGGAGATCAACGGCAAGGCCACCTTCGAGGTCCCGATGGTCGGCGGCGCGCTGGAGCGCATGGTCGAGCAACTGCACCAGCGCGTGGTGCAGAACGAGCGCGAGTTCTTCGCGGGCTGGCTCGCCGAGCACCCCGAGGGGTGAGGCTCAGGCGAAATCGGCGGGGGTGAACTCCTTTCGCTCCACCAGCACCAGCCAGTTGCCGGAGTTGTCCCGCATGACGGCTTCGGTGCCGTAGGGCCGCTCGGCAGGCGGCTGCACGAACTCCACGCCCTTCGCGGTGAGCTCCTCGAAGGTCTTCTGGCAGTCGTCGGTCCGCAGGCCGAGCGCCCCGTGCGTGCCGTTGGCGAGCGCCCGGCGAATCGCCTCGGCCAGCTCCGCGTCGAGCGGCGGGCCCGGCACCATGAGCGTGATCTCCAGCTCCGGGTGGTCGGGGTGCACGATGGTGACCCAGCGGAAGCCGTTCTCACCCATGCTGATGTCGGTGGCCTCGACGAAGCCGAGCTTCTCCAGATACCACTGCTTGGCGGCCTCCTGGTCGGTGACGTACACGGTGACCAGGGAAACGTTGGTGATCGTCATGGCACCGAGGCTAGGAGCCCGCGGCCCGCCCGCGCTTCTCCGGAATTGCTGACCTGTCGGAGAGCCCGTGCATGAAGACGTAGCAGCCGGGGATGCGCGGCGCCCCGTCCGCGAACTTCGCCTGGTAGTCCGAGGGCGCCACCCCGACCAGCGCGCGGAACCGGCTGCTGAACGAGCCGAGGCTGCTGTAGCCGACCAGCATGCACACCTCGGTCACCGTGAGGTTGGTCGCGCGCAGCAGGTCCTGCGCCCGCTCGATCCTGCGCTCGGTCAGGTACGCCGCCGGGGTCCGGCCGTACACCGCCGCGAAGGCGCGCAGGAAGTGGAACTTGGAGATGCCCGCCGCCGCGGCCAGCGTGGTCAGGTCCAGCGGCTCGGCGTAGCGCCGGTCGACCAGGTCGCGGGCGCGGCGCAGGTGCGGGAGCAGCTCGAGCGGCGGCCGCGCTGCCATCTCAGCCGAACGGGACGAGGTCGTCGGCGCGCATCGAGGCACGCCCCGCCGTGCGCCACAGCCGGGCGGTGAGGTCGACGTCCGCATCGGTCACCAGATTGCCCATCACCCGCACCGCGGTGCGGCGCAGCAGCGGCGAGCGCATGAGCGGCGGCCCGCCGAGCGGCACCATCCTCGGGTGCGTCGCCATGCCCGCGATCCGCCTCGCCACCGAGAAGGTGCGGCCGTAGCGGGCGCGCAGCAGCTCCGGCCAGACCGCGCTCAGGTCGGGCTCGTCCAGCAGCGCGGCCAGCATGTGCCCGCCCTCGAGGCTGTAGTCGATGCCCTCGCCGTTCAGCGGGTTCACGCAGCCGGCGGCGTCGCCGACAAGAGCCCAGTTCGGCCCTGCGACGTTCGAGACCGCGCCGCCCATCGGCAGCAGCGCCGATGCCACCGCGCGCAGCTCCCCGGAAAACTCCCACTCGTCCCCGCGCAGCGCGGTGTAGTGCTCGAGCAGCGGTTTCAGCGCGACGTGCGCGGGCCTGCGCTCGGTGGCCAGCGAGCCGACGCCGATATTCACCTCGCCGTTGCCGAGCGGGAAGATCCAGCCGTACCCGGGCACCAGCGCGCCGTCGGCATTGCGCAGCTCCAGGTGCGAGGTGATCCACTGGTCGTCGCTGCGCGCCGAGCGGATGTAGGCGCGCGCCGCGGTGCCGTAGGCGAAGCGCCGGTGCCAGCTGCGGCCCAGCTGCTTGCCGATCGGCGAGCGCACCCCGTCGGCCACCACCAGCGTCCGGCAGCCGATGGTGTGCGTGCCGGAACCGGACTTCACCGTGACACCGGTGACCCGCCCGCCCTCGCGCAGCACCTCCACGGCCTTGGTGCCGTCCAGCATCCGCGCCCCCGACTTCACCGCGGTCTGCCGCAGCGTGTCGTCGAGCTCGGTGCGCGGCACCGCGCTGCCGTAGGTCGGGAACGACCCGCCCGGCCACGGCAGCAGCTCCTCCCGGCCGAACCCGGTCATCCGCAAACCGTGGTTGACGGTGTGCGCGCGCAGCCACGGCCCGAGCCCGAGGTGCTCCAGCTCGGCGGTGGCGCGCGGGGTGAGGCCGTCGCCGCAGGTCTTGTCCCTCGGGAAGACCGCGCCGTCGATCAGCAGCACGTCACGGCCGTCCCTGGCGGCCCAGGCGGCGGCCGCGGAGCCCGCCGGGCCCGCGCCGACCACCAGCACCTCGACCGCGGCGGGGATGACGTCCGGTGCTTCCATGGCTCCATCCTCGCAGGGCCCCGGCCCGGCGCAAGTGACGGTGTTCATGGGCGGCCGCGGGCCGACACGCTAGGTTCTCTACCGTGGGGTCGGACGCGTCGCTGGGAGAAGAGATGAGTACATCGGCTGTGAGCGCGGGGAACACGGTGGTGGCCGGGGTCGAACTCGGCGACGAGGCGCTGGCCGACACCGTCCGCACCGGCCTCGCCGCCGTGGAGAACCTGCTGGTCGAGGAGCTCTCCGACGGCGCGAGCTTCCTCCAGGAGGCCGCGCTGCACCTGGCCAAGGCGGGCGGCAAGCGGTTCCGCCCGCTCTTCACGATCCTCACCGGCCAGCTCGGCCCGCGCCCCACCGACCCGGAGCTGATCACCGCGGGCACCGTGGTCGAGCTGGTGCACCTGGCCACGCTCTACCACGACGATGTGATGGACGAGGCACAGCTGCGCCGCGGCGCGCCCAGCGTCAACGCCCGCTGGGGCAACAGCTTCGCCATCCTCGCGGGCGACTACCTCTTCGCGCACGCCTCCCGGCTCACCTCCACACTCGGCCCCGACGCGGTGCGGATCATCGCCGAGACCTTCGCCGAGCTGGTCACCGGACAGATGCGGGAGACCATCGGCGCCACCGAGCGGCAGGACCCGGTCGAGCACTACCTGCGCGTGGTCTGGGAGAAGACCGGCTCGCTGATCGCCGCCGCGGGCCGGTTCGGCGGCACCTTCTCCGGCGGTGATCCCGAACACGTCGAGCGGCTGGCCCGGCTCGGCGACGCCGTCGGCACCGCCTTCCAGATCTCCGACGACATCATCGACATCTCCTCCGCCGCCGAGCAGTCCGGCAAGACGCCGGGCACCGACCTGCGCGAGGGCGTGCACACCCTGCCGGTGCTGTACGCGCTGCGCGAGGAGGGGCCGGTCGGCGACCGGCTGCGCACCCTGCTCGCCGAGCCGCTGCGCACCGATGCCGAGGTGAGCGAGGCGCTCGCCCTGCTCGCCGACTCCCGCGGCCTGGTCCAGGCGGGGGAGAAGCTGCGCGAGTACGCCGACCTGGCCTACGCCGAACTGGCGGCGCTGCCCGCGGGCCCGGCCAACGACGCGCTGGAGCAGCTGGTCCGCTACACCATCGAGCGCGTCGGCTGAATCACCCCATCCACGGACCCCGCGCGGAACTCCGCGCGGGGTCCGGCTCGTTGTCGTGTCGACAGCGACGGTGCGAAGGGGGGCGGCGGGAGCGAGGAGCGGAATGCACGGGCACGGTTATGCGAACGGACTGAAGACCTTCGGCCTCATGGTCGGGCTCTCTGCCCTGATCGTGCTGGCGGGCGCGTTGTTCCGGAATCCGACGATCCTGGTCATCGCGATCCTGATCGCCGTCGGTACCAACGCCTACGCCTACTTCAACAGCGACCGGCTGGCGCTCAAGGCCATGCACGCCCAGCCCGTCTCCGAGCTGGAGGCGCCGGTCATCTACCGGATCGTCCGCGAGCTGGCGACCACCGCCCGCCAGCCCATGCCGCGGCTCTACATCAGCCCCACCAATGCCCCGAACGCCTTCGCGACCGGCCGCAACCCGCGGCACGCCGCGGTCTGCTGCACCAGCGGCATCCTGCAGCTGTTGGACGAGCGCGAGCTGCGCGCGGTGCTCGGCCACGAGCTCTCGCACGTCTACAACCGCGACATCCTGATCTCCTCGGTCGCGGGCGCGCTCGCCGCGGTGATCTCCGGCCTGGCGAACCTGGCCTACATCACCTCGATCTTCGGCGGCAACCGGGACGGCGGGCCGAACCTGATCGGGGTGCTGCTGCTCTCGCTGCTCGGCCCGATCGCCGCGTCGCTGGTCAAGCTGGCCGTCTCCCGCTCGCGGGAGTACCAGGCCGACCAGTCCGGCGCCGAGCTCACCGGCGACCCGCTCGCGCTCGCCTCCGCGCTGCGCAAGCTGGAGCGCGGCACCCAGGCCGCGCCGCTGCCGCCGGAGCCGCAGCTCACCGCGCAGTCGCACCTGATGATCGCGAACCCGTTCCGGGTCGGCGAGCGCGGCGCGCGGCTCTTCTCCACGCACCCGCCGATCGCCGACCGGATCGCCCGACTGGAGGAGCTGGCGGGCAGGCAGCTGCCCTAGCGGTAGTTCACGAACTGCAGCGCGATCCCGAAGTCCTCACCCTTGAGCAGCGCGATGACGGCCTGCAGGTCGTCCCGCTTCTTGCTGCTCACCCGCAGCTCCTCGCCCTGGACCTGGGCCTTGACGCCCTTCGGCCCCTCGTCCCTGATCTTCTTGGTGATCTTCTTGGCGTGCTCGGTGTCGATGCCCTGCACCAGCGTCCCGGTGATCTTGTAGATCTTGCCGGAGATCGCGGGCTCGCCCGCCTCGAACGCCTTGAGCGAGATGTCCCGGCGGATCAGCTTCTCCTTGAAGACCTCCAGCGCGGCCTGCACCCGCTCCTCGGCATCGGCGCTGAGCACCACCTTGTCCTCGCCGGACCACTCGATGGCCGCGCCGGTGCCCCGGAAGTCGTACCGGGTGCCCAGCTCCTTCGCGGCCTGCTGCAGCGCGTTGTCGACCTCCTGCCGGTCGACCTTGCTCACGACATCGAACGACGAATCGGCCACGCTCTGCTCCTGTCCCCGAGGTATGTATGCACCGGCACATTAGCGCGCGTGACCTGGCGGTTTGCAATCCGGGGGGGCTCACGCGGTATTCTGCTCCACGCACTGCGGTGCGCACGGCAGATTGCCCGAGCGGCCAATGGGAGCGGACTGTAAATCCGTCGGCGAAAGCCTACGTAGGTTCGAATCCTACATCTGCCACCCCCGAAGTCCCCGTCGATCACGGTCGGCGGGGACTTCGGTGTTTACCGCCTCTGACCAGGCGATTTGGTGCCGTGACGGGGGAGTGTGTAACCTCGTTCAAGACTTCGAGCCACCGAGTCGGGAGCACGTCCGGTTCGGTGCGAGCGAAGTCATGCCCCCTTAGCTCAGTCGGCAGAGCGTTTCCATGGTAAGGAAAAGGTCAACGGTTCGATTCCGTTAGGGGGCTCGCAATTCCCGTGCACATGGCGGTGTAGCTCAGTCGGTAGAGCAAACGACTCATAATCGTTGTGTCGCCGGTTCAAGTCCGGCCATCGCTACCAATAGAGAGAACGCACCGAACACCGGAAAGAAGGCAAAGCCGTGGCCGCGAAGTCCACTGATGTCCGGCCGAAGATCACCCTGGCCTGCGAGCAGTGCAAGCATCGCAACTACATCACCAAGAAGAACCGGCGCAACGACCCGGATCGGCTGGAGCTGAAGAAGTTCTGCCCGAACTGCGGCACGCACCGGGCGCACCGCGAATCGCGCTGATCGGCCACGCGTGACCACTGCCGCGTGAACTGCCCGCCGGGGTCGGACGTCATGTCCGGCCCCGCTCGCGTTTCCGGACCGTGGCGGCAACTCCTCCGACGAGATCCCGGCGTCCGGGGTCAGATAGGTACAGTCCCTCCCGTGACATCGAACACCGGCACCACCGAAGTGGCATCTGATCTCGATCCCGCCGCGCACGCGGCGGCAATGGTCGGTCATCACTACCGCGTCGACGACTACTACGAGGTCGGGCGCGAGAAGGTGCGTGAGTACGCGCGGGCCGTGCAGGACTACCACCCGGTGCACTGGGAGGAAGATGTCGCGCGGGAGTTCGGCTACCCCGGGCTGGTCGCCCCGCTGACCTTCATCTCGCTGGTCGGCATCCTGGCCCAGCGCAAGCTGTTCGAGAACGTCGTCACCGGCTACGACCTGAGCCAGATCATGCAGACCGACCAGGTGCTGGAGTTCCACCGCCCGATCGCGGTCGGCGACAAGCTGGTCTGCGACGTCTACCTGGACTCGTTCCGGCAGGCCTTCGGCGGCGACATCATCGTCACCAAGAACATCGTCTCGGACGCGGCGGGCGAGCTGGTGCTCACCACCTACACTACGCTGGTCGGCCGCACCGGCGGCGACATCGACCCGAACGTGAACCAGGCCGTCCGCAAGGTGCTCATGCACGGCATGGGCGACGACGAGCCCGCGCACCGCGCGCCCACCGTCGCCGCCGCGCCGGTGCCGCCCGCCGACGGCATCACCGCGAGCAAGCACGCGCTGGCCTTCGCCGACGTCGAGGTCGGCACCGAGCTGCCGCCGCGCACCGTCCGGCTCACCCGCGGCGACCTGGTGAACTACGCGGGCGTCTCCGGCGACGCCAACCCGATCCACTGGAGCGACGAGGTCGTCAAGCTGGTCGACCTGGACGACGTGGTGGCGCACGGCATGCTCACCATGGGGCTCGGCGGCGGCTTCGTCACCTCGTGGCTCGGCGACCCCGGCGCGGTCAAGGAGTACAACGTCCGGTTCACCAGCCCGGTCTTCGTCGGGGCCGACGAGCCCGCCGAGGTCGAGTACACCGGTAAGGTGAAGTCGGTGGATCCGGAGAGCAGGACCGCGGTCGTCGCCATCGTGGCGAAGTCGGCGGGGCGCCGGATCTTCGGCCGCGCGACCGCGACGGTGCAGCTGTCCTGACCTGCGGCTCGGTACCGGATTGGCTTATCGGGTGGACGGTAACGTACACTCGGGAATCTGGGATCACCGGTCGTAGCGCGCTGCTCTGAGGAGTGGCGCGCGTGTTGTGTGAGACCGAAGCGACAATTTCATATGGGAACTGTGGTCGGGTCCGACGAGCTTTCGGGCACTATCGGTCCGACCGAAGGGGCGTAGCTCAACTGGCAGAGCAGCGGTCTCCAAAACCGCAGGTTGCAGGTTCAAGTCCTGTCGCCCCTGCCCTGAATGCCGGCGACGAGAGAGGATCGACGTGAGCGACGAGCGGGATACTCGCCACGGCGCGCATGCGTCCGACGACGGTGAGGACACCGCCGCATCGACTCGGCCGAGCGGCAAGCGGTCCGCCCGGCGGAGCCGTGGTGCTTCGTCGACCGACACGGGTTCGGTGGCCACGATCGAGCGTCCGGCCGCGAAGGCCGCCGGCAAGGACCGGCGCGAGGGAACGGGCAATCCGTTCAAGCGCCTGATCAAGTTCCTGCGCGAGGTCGTCGCGGAACTGCGCAAGGTGATCTGGCCCAACCGGAAGCAGATGGTCACCTACACGATCGTTGTTCTGGTGTTCGTGGTCTTCATGGTCGCGTTCATCGCCGGGATCGATCTGGCGTTCATCAAGGGTGTCGACTGGCTGTTCGGCTGACCGGCCGTCCGGCCGGGCGGAACGACGCCGACACCGGGAGCCGATCCCGGGGGGAGACGCGCGGCGGCATCCGCCGTGCCGCTCCGGCAGGCAGAAGATGTTTGTGACGACACAGGAAGCGAGCGCACCGGTGAGCACCCCGGAGAACGACACCAGCGACGAGTTCCCGGCCGACACCGCGGAGTCCGTCGAGGATTCCGTCGTCGCCGGTGAGGACGAGCAGGCCGCCGCATCGGACGATGCGGCTGACGCTGCGGAGTCTTCCGCCGCCGAGCCCGCCCCCTCGCCGGCCGTCGCCGACGAGCCCGCGGACCCGGTCGCCGAGATGAAGGCCGCGCTGCGCCGCGCCCCCGGCGACTGGTACGTCATCCACTCCTACGCCGGCTACGAGAACAAGGTGAAGACCAACCTCCTGACCCGCGTGCAGAACCTGGACCTGGAGGAGTACATCTTCCAGGTCGAGGTGCCGACGGAGGACGTCACCGAGATCAAGAACGGCCAGCGCAAGAACGTCAGCCGCAAGGTGCTGCCCGGCTACATCCTGGTCCGGATGGAGCTGAACGACGAGTCGTGGGGCGCGGTGCGCAACACCCCCGGCGTCACCGGCTTCGTCGGCGCCACCTCCCGGCCCTCCCCGCTGTCCCTCGACGACGTGGTGAAGTTCCTGGTCCCGGCGGCGCAGCAGCAGAAGAAGCCCGCCGCCGCCGCTGCCGCGCAGACCCAGGACGCGGGCACCGATCTCGCCCCGAAGCCGGTCATCGAGGTCGACTTCGAGGTCGGCGAGTCGGTCACCGTGATGGACGGCCCGTTCGCGACCCTGCCCGCCAGCATCTCGGAGGTGAACGCCGAGCAGCAGAAGCTCAAGGTGCTCGTCTCGATCTTCGGCCGGGAGACCCCGGTCGAGCTGGCCTTCACGCAGGTCGCGAAGATCTAGAACTTGCAGAGCCGCTCTGTAGGAAAGCACGACTGACAACCCGAGGAAAGAAAGATGCCCCCCAAGAAGAAGAAGCTCGCCGGGATCATCAAGCTGCAGATCCAGGCCGGCCAGGCGAACCCCGCCCCCCCGGTGGGTCCGGCGCTCGGCCAGCACGGCGTCAACATCATGGAGTTCTGCAAGGCGTACAACGCCGCGACCGAGTCGCAGCGTGGCAACGTCATCCCGGTCGAGATCTCGGTGTACGAGGACCGGTCCTTCGACTTCAAGCTGAAGACCCCGCCGGCTGCGAAGCTGCTGCTCAAGGCTGCCGGTGTGCAGAAGGGCTCGGCCGAGCCGCACCGCAACAAGGTCGCCACGGTGACCCTGGACCAGGTGCGCGAGATCGCCAAGACCAAGCAGGAAGACCTGAACGCCAACGACCTGGAGCAGGCGACCAAGATCATCGCCGGTACCGCCCGGTCGATGGGGATCACCGTCCAGGGCTGAGCGGCACCCCGCTCGCTCCCCGTGGGAGGGCCGGCCAGGCCCGCACACCACAGCTGAACTGATACGACAGGACACAGAGAAACATGGCAAAGCGCAGCAAGGCGTACACCGCCGCGGCCGAGAAGGTCGATCGCAGCAAGCTCTACTCCCCGCTGGCCGCCGCGAAGCTGGCCAAGGAGACCGCCACCACCAAGACCGACGCGACCGTCGAGGTCGCCGTCCGGCTCGGGGTGGATCCCCGCAAGGCCGACCAGATGGTCCGCGGCACGGTCAACCTGCCGCACGGCACCGGCAAGACCGCCCGCGTCATCGTCTTCGCGGCCGGTGAGAAGGCCGCCGAGGCCGAGTCCGCCGGTGCGGACGCGGTCGGCGCCGAGGATCTGATCGAGCGGATCCAGGGCGGCTGGCTGGACTTCGACGCCGCGATCGCCACCCCGGACCAGATGGCCAAGGTCGGCCGGATCGCGCGCGTCCTCGGCCCGCGCGGCCTGATGCCGAACCCGAAGACCGGCACGGTCACCAACGACGTGACCAAGGCCGTGGCCGACATCAAGGGCGGCAAGATCAACTTCCGGGTCGACAAGCAGGCCAACCTGCACTTCGTCATCGGCAAGGCGTCTTTTGACGATGCCGCGCTTGTGGAGAACTACGGCGCCGCGCTGGACGAGATCCTGCGCGCCAAGCCGTCGACCGCGAAGGGGCGCTACGTCAAGAAGGTGACGGTGTCGACGAACACCGGCCCGGGCATCCCGGTGGACCCGAACCGCACCCGCAACCTCCTGGAGGACGAGGCGTAGTCCCTCCCCGGTACGAATCCGCAGCGGCGGGCACGCGATTCGCGTTCCCGCCGCTGTGCGTTTCGCGCCGTTTTGGGATTTACCCAGGGCCTATGTAAACTGGACAACGGTGTGCGACGAGTTCGCACCCACCCCCATCGTTCTACCGAAGACCGTTGGTCGCCGATTCCGCACGGGATCGGTCGAAGGTCCGGCCAGAGTGCCGGCGGCCCACGCAGGGAGATTCGAGGCTGGGATCCGTTCGCCGGAGCTGTCCGGCGCGGTGTTTCCTGTGCGCCCCGGAACGCTCTGCGTCCGGGGCGCTTGTTCTTTCGCCGGCCCGTCGTTCGGTGGTACGTCACGTACCGACCATCGAGAGAGGAGGCGAAGTATGGCGAATGCCGAGAAGGTCACCGCGGTCGCGGAGATCACCGAGCAGTTCCGGAACTCGACCGCCACCGTGATCACGGAATACCGTGGTCTTTCGGTCGGCAAGCTGACCGAGCTGCGCCGGGCCCTCGGTTCCGAGGCCACCTACTCCGTCGCCAAGAACACCCTGGTCAAGCGCGCCGCCGCCGAGGCGGGCGTGGAAGGCCTGGATGAGCTGTTCGTCGGCCCGACTGCCATCACCTTCGTCACCGGCGAACCGGTGGAGGCGGCCAAGGCGCTGAAGGCGTTCGCGAAGGACAACAAGGCCCTCGTCATCAAGGGCGGGTACATGGACGGCGCGCCGCTGTCCGTGTCCGAGGTCGAGCGGATCGCCGACCTGGAGTCCCGCGAGGTGCTGCTGGCCAAGCTGGCAGGCGCGCTCAAGGGCAACCTGGCCAAGGCCGCCGGGCTCTTCGCCGCTCCCGCCTCGCAGGTGGCCCGCCTGGCCGCCGCGCTGGAGGAGAAGAAGCGCACCGAAGAGGGCGCCCCCGCGGCGCCCGCCGAGGCCGCCGAGGCCGAGACCGCGGAGTGATCCGCCGGGTGGCCGCCACCACCCACCCCCGAACCACCCACTCTGAGAGGAAACACAATGGCCAACGTTGACGAGCTGCTCGAGACCTTCGGCAACATGACCCTGCTCGAGCTCTCCGACTTCGTCAAGAAGTTCGAGGAGAAGTTCGAGGTCACCGCCGCCGCTCCGGTCGCCGTCGCCGCCGCGGGCGCGGGCCCGGCCGCCGCCGAGGCCGAGCCGGAGCAGGACGAGTTCGATGTCATCCTCGATGGCGCGGGCGACAAGAAGATCCAGGTCATCAAGGTGGTCCGCGAGATCGTCTCCGGCCTGGGGCTGAAGGAGGCCAAGGACCTCGTCGAGAGCGCCCCCAAGGCCATCCTGGAGAAGGTCGACAAGGCCGCCGCCGATGCCGCCAAGGAGAAGCTGGAAGGCGCTGGCGCCAAGGTGTCGATCAAGTAAGACGGTCTTTTTCCGCCCCCAATCGGCGGAGGACACGCGAACGGGCGGTTCCCCTGGAGGGAACCGCCCGTTCGGCTTTTTCGGCCCGTCCCGCGCCCACCTGCGCGGATATCGCAGACCGACACGGGTTACTCGCGAGTCAGGTAGGGGTGTGCCCGTTCGGAGCCATGGGATACAGTGGCCCGACCCACTGTGATGTGACCCACCGGCCGCTCGTCGCCGGCTCCCGCAGTGGACCGATCGCCGAAAAACTGTGTGGAGGTACGCGTGGGCGTCGAGGTCAGGACCGAGGGAGTTACCAAGTCCTTCGGCTCGCAGCGGATTTGGCAGGACGTCTCGCTGACGCTGCCCTCCGGTGAGGTCAGCGCCCTGCTCGGTCCGTCGGGCACGGGCAAGTCGGTGTTCCTGAAGTCGCTGATCGGGCTGCTGCGCCCGGAGCGCGGCTCCATCTACATCGACGGGGTGGACATCACCACCTGCTCGAACAAGCAGCTCTACGAGATCCGCAAGCTCTTCGGTGTCCTCTTCCAGGACGGCGCGCTGTTCGGGTCGATGAACCTGTTCGACAATGTGGCGTTCCCGCTGCGCGAGCACACCAAGAAGTCCGAGTCCGAGATCCGGCAGATCGTGATGGAGAAGCTGGAGCTGACCGGTCTGATCGGGGCCGAGGGCAAGCTGCCCGGCGAGATCTCCGGCGGTATGCGCAAGCGTGCCGGGCTGGCGCGGGCGCTGGTGCTGGATCCGCAGATCATCCTGGTCGACGAGCCGGACTCGGGTCTGGACCCGGTGCGTACCTCGTACCTGTCGCAGTTGCTGATCGACATCAACGCCCAGATCGACGCGACGATTCTGATCGTCACGCACAACATCAACCTGGCGCGGACGGTTCCGGACAATATCGGGATGCTGTTCCGGCGGCAGCTGGTCATGTTCGGCCCGCGCGAGGTGCTGCTGACCTCCGAAGAGCCGGTGGTCAAGCAGTTCCTGAACGGCCGGATGATCGGCCCGATCGGGATGTCGGAGGAGAAGGACGAGACCCAGATGGCGCGCGAGCAGGCGCTCGTGGACGCCGGGCACCACCACGGTGGTGCGGAGGAGGTCGAGGGGATCATCCCGCAGATGCGCGCGACCCCGGGCATGCCGGTGCGTCAGGGCGTGCTGCGGCGGCAGGAGCGGGTGCGCGAGATCATGCACACCTTGCCACATGCCGCCCAATCCGCGATCCGCGAATCGCTCGATCAGAGCGACGACACGCAGGTTATGGCATACAGCACAGCGGACACCGAAAAGTTCCGTGCTCAGTCATATGAGACCCCTGCTCGCCAGAACCTAACCAACGGGTAACATACGCCATCGTGAATTCCTCCCTGGCGCGACTGCGGGCTCCGGTCGAGTCCGGCTTTGCACAGGCCGGCAATATCTTCGCCCTGATGCTCGACGTCTTTCGCAAGATGTTCCGGCGGCCATTCCAGTGGCGGGATTTCATCGAACAGTCCTGGTTCATCGCCAGCGTTTCGATCCTGCCGAGCGCCCTCGTCGCGATTCCCTTCGGCGCGGTGGTTGCGCTGCAGACCGGCTCGCTCATCAAGCAGCTCGGTGCCGAGTCGTTCACCGGCGCGACCAGCGTGCTGGCAACGGTCCAGCAGGCCGCCCCGGTGGTGACCGCGTTGATCATCGCGGGCGCCGCCGGGTCGGCGGTGGCGGCCGATCTCGGCTCCCGCACCATCCGCGAGGAGATCGACGCGCTCGAGGTGCTCGGCGTCGATCCGATCCAGAAGCTCGTGGTTCCGCGGGTGCTCGGGATGACGCTGGTGGCCGTGCTGCTGAACGGTCTGGTCTCGGTCGTCGGCATCGCCGGCGGCTACTTCTTCAACGTCCTGCTGCAGGGCGGCACCCCCGGTGCCTACCTGGCGTCGTTCTCGGCGCTCGCTCAGCTACCCGATCTGTGGATCGGTGAGATCAAGGCGGCGATCTTCGGCCTGCTCGCCGGAGTCATCGCGGCGTACAAGGGCCTGCATCCCAAGGGCGGTCCGAAAGGAGTCGGTGAGGCGGTGAATCAATCCGTGGTCATCACGTTCCTGGTTCTGTTCTTCGTGAATTTGATTCTCACGCTGGTGTACCTCCAGATCATTCCCGCCAAAGGCACCTGATCGATGGCAACCCAATATCGCCCCCCGGTTCTCGCGAAGGTCACTCGCCGGGCGGGAGAGATCACGCGCGCGCCGCTGAACGTGATCGACCGCGCCGGCGAACAGATGTCGTTCTATTCGCGCACCGTGGCGTGGATTCCGAAGACCGCGCTGCACTACCGCAAGGAAGTGATGCGGCTGCTGGCCGAGGTCACCTTCGGCAGCGGCGCGCTCGCGGTGATCGGCGGCACCATCGGCGTGATCGTCTTCATGTCCGGCTCGGTCGGCGTCGTCGTCGGCCTGCAGGGCTTCAAGGCGCTGGACGCGATCGGCAGCTCGGTGCTCACCGGCTTCCTCACCGCCTACATCAACACCAGGGAGATCGCCCCGCTGGTCGCGGCGCTCGCGCTCTCCGCGACGGTGGGCTGTGGCTTCACCGCCCAGCTCGGCGCCATGCGGATCTCCGAGGAGATCGACGCGCTCGAGGTGATGGCGGTGCCCGGCGTTCCGTTCCTGGTCACCACCAGGGTGATCGCGGGCTTCCTCGCGGTCATCCCGCTGTACGTGGTCGGGCTGCTCGGCACCTTCATCGCCTCGCGGCTGATCAATGTCTGGTTCAACGGGCAATCCAGTGGCTCCTACGACCACTACTTCGGGTTGTTCCTGCCACCTGAGGACGTGCTCTATTCGTTCCTCAAAGTGCTCATATTCGCGTTCGTCATCATCCTGGTGCACTGCTACTACGGCTTCCACGCCACCGGCGGCCCCGCGGGCGTCGGCGTCGCGGTCGGCCGTGCGGTGCGTGCCGCGATCGTGCTGGTGATGGTGCTCGACTTCTTCCTCAGCCTCGCTATCTGGGGGACTACTACGACGGTGCGGGTGGCCGGATGAGCGGGACTCAGACCTGGCGTGCGACCCAGAAGTTGCGGGTGCGCGTGCTCGGGATCGTCTTCTTCGTACTCTGCGCGGTGTTCGTCTGGTCGACCATCGCCATCTACAACAAGACCTTCGTGGACACCGTCGACGTCGACCTCAAGACCGACAGCGTCGGCAACGCGCTCACCCGCAACGCGGATGTGAAGATGCGCGGCGTGCAGGTCGGCACGGTCCGCTCCAGCGACACCGCGGGCAGCGAGGTCACCCTCGCGCTCGCGCTCGACCCGGAGCAGGCCGAGCGGATCCCGGCCAATGTCACCGCGCGGCTGCTGCCCAAGACGCTGTTCGGCGAGCGGTACGTGGACCTGGTCGTCCCGGAGACCCCGAGCGGGCAGCACCTCACCTCGGGGATGACGCTGCAGCAGGACACCAGCGGCAATGCCGTCGAGATCAGCAAGCTGCTCGACAACCTACTGCCGCTGCTGCAGGCGATCCCGCCGCAGGACCTGTCGGCCACGCTCGGCGCGCTCTCCCAGGCGCTCTCCGGCCAGGGCACCGCGCTCGGCGAGACGGTGGACCGGCTGGACTCGATCTTCCGCGACCTGAACGGCGTGCTCCCGGACATCCAGGAGGACCTGCGCAGCTTCGCGCAGGTGGCCGCGACCTACTCGGACGCGGCGCCGCAGCTGGTGACCGCGCTGGACAACCTGCGCACCACCAATGCCACGATCGTGCAGCGCCGCACCGACATCGACGCGCTCTACCAGGTGCTGACCCCGTCCGCGGCGACCACGACCGACTTCCTGCTCGCCAACCGGGACAACATCATCGACGTGGCCGCCGACTCCAGGCACACGCTGGAATCGCTGGCCAAGTTCTCGCCGACCTTCACTTGCGCGATGGCGAACTTCGCGCAGCTGAAGCCGCGCATCGACGAGCTGTTCGGGCCCGGCACCGGAAGGCCGGGCTCGCGGGTCAGCATCGAGCTGACCAACCCGCGCGGCGCCTACCTGCCGAACCAGGACGAACCGCGCTTCTTCGACGACCGCGGCCCGTTCTGCGTGCCGGAGTTCCCGCTCGGCGTCGACCCGGGGCAGTACCCGGGCGGCCCGGTCAACGACGGCTCCTACCCGGTCCCGAGCCGGTACCCGGGTGACCAGGAGGCCGGGTACTACGCGGAGCCGCAGTACAGCGCCTTCCCGGCGACCGACATTCCGACCACGGCGGGTTCACCGCTGGAGCAGCAGCAGCTGGGCGCGATCTACGGCGCCGCCAACTCGGTGGCGCCCGAGCAGGTGCCAGGCTGGCTGACCAGGGTGGGCGCGCCCGCATTCCGCGGCAGCGAGGTGAGCATCCGATGAAGGCACTGCGCGGCGTCGGCGGCGCGCTGACCAAACTCGTCGTCTTCGTCGTGGTCACGCTGCTGGCCACCACGATCCTGGCGCTCTCGATCGCCAACTACACCGGCGGCGGCGAGGCCTTCAAGGCCCGCTTCACCGACGTCACCTCGCTGAACCCGGGGGACGAGGTGCGCATCGCGGGTGTCAGGGTCGGCAAGGTCACCGCGGTCTCGATCGTGGACCGGCGGATGGCCGAGGTCGAGTTCGAGCTGCAGGACCGGGACTGGCTGCCCGCCTCCACCATCGCGACCATCCGCTACCGGAACCTGGTCGGCCAGCGCTACATCGCGCTCGACCAGGGCGCGGGCGAGCAGGGCCGCAAGCTCAACGCGGGCGACACCATCCCGGTGGAGAACACCAGGGCGGCGCTCAACCTGACCACGCTCTTCAGCGGCTTCCGCCCGCTGTTCCGCACGCTCACCGCGGAGGACGTGAACAAGCTCTCCTACCAGATCATCCAGGTCTTCCAGGGCGAGCAGGGCACCATCCGCGACCTGGTGGCGAGTACCGCGAGCCTGACCAACAAGATCGCGGACAAGGACGCCGTGATCGGTGACCTGGTCCGCAACCTGAACGTCGTGCTGCAGACCGTGAACGACCGCAACGACCAGTTCGACCAGCTCATCGTGAACACCGAGGCGCTGGTCTCCGGGCTCTCCCAGGAGCGGAACACGGTCGGCCAGGCGGTGAGCTCGCTCGCCGGGCTGACCGACGCCACCGCCGACCTGCTGGAGCCGACCCGGCCGTCGCTGCAGGGCTCGATCGCCGGGCTGAGCCAGGTGACCGGAACGATCGTCGAGCGCAGCGACGACGTGAACACCGCGCTGGAGAACCTGCCGCTGAAGATGGAGAAGCTGGGCCGGGTCGGGACCTACGGCTCCTGGTTCCAGTTCTACCTCTGCGGCATCGACCTGGTGATCGGGCCTGGCGTCGCGGACGCCCCGCAGCTGAACCTGCCGGTCGGGCTGCCCACGGTCAACCAGCCCATCTACACCAACGCGGCGCCCCGGTGCCGCGGAGAGGCCCGCTGATGGACGACCGGATTCTGCTCGGCAAGCGCAGCCCGGCATTCATGGGCATGCTCGGCCTGTTCCTGGTGCTGCTGGTGACGGTCTCGGTGTTCTTCGTGGACCGGTTGCCGATCGTCGGCGCGGCCAGCCGCTACACCGCGGAGTTCACCGAGGCGGCCGGGCTCAAGCCGGGCAACGAGGTGCGCATCGCGGGCGTCAAGGTGGGCGCGGTGACCGGCGTGTCACTGGACGAGGACCGGGTGCTGGTCGAGTTCCGCACCCAGGACGCCTGGATCGGCAACGAGACCATCGCCTCCATCCAGATCAAGACGGTGCTCGGCCAGAAGTACCTGGCGCTCGACCCCAAGGGCTCCGAGGCCGCCGATCCGGGCGAGCGCATACCGCTGGCCCGCACGGTGGCGCCGTACGACGTGATCGACGCCTTCTCGGACGCGGCGACCACCATCGACCAGATCGACACCGCGCAGCTGGCCACCAGCTTCCGCGTGCTCTCGGAGGCCTTCGAGACCACGCCGCCGGAGATCCGCGGCTCGATCGACGGCGTCGCCCGGCTCTCGGAGACGCTGGCCAAGCGGGACGAGGAGCTGAAGAAGCTCTTCGCCGCGACCGAGCAGACCACCCAGGTGCTCGCGGACCGGAACGCCGAGTTCGAGCGGCTGCTGAGCAACGGCGGTCAGCTGCTGGCCGAGCTGAACCTGCGCCAGCAGGCGATCTCCCAGCTGCTCAGCGGCGCGCAGCGGCTCTCCACCGAGCTGAGCGCCCTGGTCGCGGACAACGAGCAGCAGATCGGCCCCGCGCTGACCAACCTGCGGGACGCGATCGGGCTGCTGAACGACAACCAGCAGAACATCTCCAAGACGCTGGAGCTGGCCGCGCCCTTCTACAACATCTACGCGAACGTGCTCGGCACCGGCCGCTGGTTCGACGCGGTGATCGTCAACCTGCTGCCGCCCGCGCTGCCGGAGATCCCGGGCGACCGGCCGCCGGTGCGAACCCTGGGAGGGAACTGACGTGTCCGAACCCCGTGGCAGGCTCGGCTCGGCGAGCAAGGGAACGAAGTCGGTCATCGCGCTGGTCGTGGTCGCCGCGCTGATCGCGGCGGGCGTGCTGTGGTGGGCCTTCGACCGGCTCGGCCGGACCGAGATCACCGCGTACTTCGACCGCTCGGTCGGCATCTACGAGGGCTCCGAGGTGCGCATCCTCGGCGTCGCGGTGGGCACCGTCGACTCGGTCGAGCCGCAGGGCGACCAGGTCAAGGTCGTCATGCACGTGGACAGCGGGTACGACGTGCCCGCCGACGCCAAGGCCGCGCAGATCACCCCGTCGGTGGTGGCCGACCGCTACATCCAGCTCACCCCGGTCTACCGGGGCGGCCCCAAGATGGACGGCGAGGCCACCATCCCGCGCGACCGCACGGTCACCCCGGTCGAGGTCGACGAGCTGTACTCCAGCATCACCGACCTCTCCGAGGCGCTCGGCCCGAACGGCGCGAACGCCGACGGCGCGGTGAACGAGCTGGTCCGCACCGGCGCCGCGAACCTGGCGGGCAACGGCGAGGCGTTGGCGAACAGCCTGACCCAGCTCTCGCACGCCGCGCGCTACCTCTCCGACTCCCGCGGCGACATCTTCGACACGGTGAAGAACCTGCAGCAGTTCGTCTCCATGCTGAACCGCAACGACCAGCAGGTGCGCGAGTTCAACGGCCAGCTGGCCGACCTCACCACCTTCCTGGCGGGCGAGAAGCAGAACCTCGGCGAGGCGCTGCGGCTGCTCTCCGTCGCGCTCGGCGACGTCGCCAGGTTCGTCGACGCCAACCGCGGCCTGATCCAGGGCAACGCCGCCGAGCTCACCACGCTCACCCAGACCCTGGCCGACCAGCGCGACCAGCTGGCCGCGGCGGTCGAGGTGCTGCCGGTGGCGCTGAGCAACCTGATCAACGTGCACAACGCCGAGTCAGGGACGCTGGACATGCGGGCCAACATCCCCGAGCTGCAGGACCCCTTCGGCGCCGTCTGCAACCTGTTCGACCTCTCCAAGCTGATGCCGGGCGACCCGAAGTTCGAGGCGCTGGGCAGGCAGCTGCGGCCGGTGCTCGACAACTGCGCCGCCATCACCGGCCAGATCACCGCGGGTGTGCAGACCCCGACGCTGATCCTGCCGTTCGGCATCCTCAGCGGCGAGAACCAGCAGCAGGCCCCCGTCCCCGGCACCGTCCCCCCCAACGAGCAGGAGGGTGAGCGATGAGCCCGCGCCCCCGCACCCGCGGATTCGCCGCCGCGGCGGTCGCCGGACTGACCGCGCTGCTGGTGAGTTCGTGCGCCTCCGACGGCATCTACAGCGTCCCGCTGCCCGGCGGCGCCGACATCGGCGACAACCCGTACCGCATCGACATCCGCTTCGACGACGCGCTCGACCTGGTGCCGCAGTCGGCGGTCAAGGTGGACGGCGTCCCGGTCGGCCGGGTCGAGGAGATCACCCTGGCCGAGGACGGCTGGACCGCCAATGTGCGAACCGTGGTGAACTCCGGCGTCGCCCTGCCCGCCAACGCGCTCGCCGAGGTCAGGCAGTCCAGCCTGCTCGGCGAGAAGTTCGTCGAGCTGACCGCGCCGCAGCAGGCCGAGCAGGCGCAGCTGCGGGACGGCTCGGTCATCCCGGTCGCCAACACCAGGGCCGCCACCGAGGTCGAGCAGGTGCTCGGCGCCATGTCGCTGCTGCTCAACGGCGGCGGCGTGGCCCAGCTGCAGCCGGTGGTCACCGAGCTGAACAAGACCCTCGACGGCCGCGAGGACCGGGTGCGCTCGCTGCTGCAGGAGGCCAACACCCTGATCGCCGGGCTGGACGAGCAGGTCGACGACATTACAAGGGCGCTGGATGGGCTGGACACCCTCAGCTCCCGGGTGGCCGCGCAGAACGACCAGCTCGCCGGGATCCTGGACGAGCTGCCCGAGGGCGTCCGGATCCTGGAGGAGCAGCGGCCGCAGCTGATCGGGCTGCTGCAGCAGCTGGACCGGCTCGGCCAGGCGGGCTTCGACGTGGTCGACACCTCCAAGGACGACCTGATCCGGGACCTGAACTCGCTGCGGCCCACGCTGCAGGAGCTCGCCGCGGCGGCGCCCGACCTGATCACCGCGCTGCCGCTGATCCCGACCTACCCGTTCCCGGACGAGGCCATGAACAGCACCTTCGGCGGCTCGGCGAACACCTGGCTCTCGGTGGACCTGCAGATCGGCACCACGCTGAGCAACCTCGGCGTCGGCAAGCCGGACCCGGTCTACATCCCGCCGCGCGGCCCCGCGATCCCGGTCGACCCGAGCAACCCGTACTACAACGGCAACGGCCCGCGCCCGGGCTGGCCGACGGTCTCGCTGATCCCGCTGCCGCCGACCATGGCCGCCGTGCCGCCGCCGGGCGCGCCCACCGCGGAGGGTGCCCCGGACCCGCTCGGCTCGTTCCTCGAACAACTCGGAGTGGGAGTTCCGCGATGACCCGTCTGGTGCGTTACCAGCTGATCGCCTTCGCGGTGATCGCGGTGGTCGGCGTGATCTACGTCGGCGCCACCTACATCCGGCTCGACCAGATGTTCGGCTTCGGCAAGTACGAGGTGCGGGTCACCGCCGAGCAGACCGGCGGGGCGTACCCCGGCTCCGAGGTGACCTACCGCGGCGTCCCGGTCGGCCGGGTCGGCGCGATCGACCTCGCCGAGTCCGGCGTCACCATGCGGCTCGACATCGACAGCTCGGCGCCGGAGATCCCGGCCTCGGCGAAGGCCGTCGTCGCGAACCGCTCCGCCATCGGCGAGCAGTACGTCGACCTGCAGCCGGAGAGCGCGGGCGGGCCCTTCCTGCGGGACGGCTCGGTGATCGCCGGGGCGAGCACGCCGGTCCCGGTGGAGCAGCTGGTCTCCAGCGTGGACGAGTTCACCCGCACGGTGGACCTGCAGGCGCTGAACACCACCGTCACCGAGCTCGGCAAGGCCTTCGACGGCAAGGGCGACGACCTGAAGATCCTGGTCGACTCGCTGAACAAGTTCACCGTCACCTTCCACGAGACCATGCCGCAGACGCTGCAGCTGATCCAGGAGAGCAAGACCGTGCTCGGCACCCAGGCCGAGCAGTCGGACAGCATCCTGGCCTTCAGCGACGGGCTGGAGCAGCTCACCGCGCAGCTGCGCTCCAGCGACCCGGACGTGCGCAGGCTGATCGGCACCGGCACCGACGCCGGTGAGCAGGTCGGCGCGCTGGTCTCCGAGAGCGGGCCGGACCTGACCACCGACCTGACCAACCTGCGGCTGCTGCTGGAGACGCTCTCGCCGAAGAACTACGTGCTGCAGCCGATCCTGGCCATGCTGCCCGGGCTCTCGATCGGCGGCTCGGCCACCGCGCCCGGCGACGGGACCACGCACTTCGGGCTGGTGCTGGAGACCAACAACCCGCCTGCCTGTACCGTCGGGTACGAGGGCACGCAGCGCATTCTCGAGCAGATGAAGGCGGAGAACCCGGACTTCGACGACACCCGCGACGATTTCCCGTTCAACACCGACGCCAAGTGCACCGTGCCGTTCGGCAACCCGACCAATGTGCGCGGCGGCGCGCGGGCGCCGTACGCCGACCCGAGCGTCCCGCAGCCGTGGGACGCCAATCCCAAAGTTGATCCGGCTCGGCTGAATCTGAGCCCGGTCGCCATTCAGATGGCCACCCTTCTGGGGGTCACCCCGAAGCGGTGACCACGTCCGACGAGGTAGGAGTGTTGTCGCTGTGAGTCCCGACCCCGCCGAGCAGGTCACGACCGAGCGGGCCGCGCCCGCGAGTTCCCGGGTGCGCACCGCGGTCACCGCGGCCGCGGCCGTGCTGCTCGCGGTGTCGCTGGGTGCGGCGCTGTGGTTCGGGGTCGGCTGGGCGCGGGCCGCGTTCCTCACCGACGGGCCGCGCGCCGAGGCCAGGGACTCCGCCCTGGACGGCGCCCGCCAGGCCGCGCTCAACATGACGACCATGAACATCGACGACGTGCCGGGCTCGCTGGCCACCGCGCGCTCCTCGATGACCGGGGCGATCCTGGACTCGGCCACCAAGAACCAGCAGCAGGCGGAGGAGTTGGCCGCCCAGGCCGGGGTCAGGATGGAGGCCAAGGTGCTCGGCGCCTCGCTCACCGCGCTGAACAGCGAGGAGGACAAGGCGACGGCGCTGGTCGTGCTGCAGGTCACCGAGCAGCGCAAGGACGCCACCGCCGCCCAGTTCCGCTACACCTGGACGCTGGACATGACGCAGGTCGACGACGTGTGGAAGGTCGAGCAGGTGGCCTCGCTCGGCCAGCCCGTCCAGCTCGACGGTGGTGGCGCCCCCGCCGCGCCCGGTGCCCCCGGTGCCCCCGCCGAGACGCCCGCCCCCGCCCCCGCCCCGCAGCCGGGTTCGTAGGAGGAACGCGCATGAGCACCCCCAAGCGCCCGGTCAACCGGGTCACCTCCAAGCGCCGCCCGGCCCCCGCCGACCCCGCCGCGAGCGAGACCGCGGACTCGACGGCCGCAGGCGAGCCTGCTTCGAGCGAGACCGCGGACCGGTCCGCCGCCAGCGAGGCCGCCGATTCGCCCGCCGCCGGCGAGGCCGCGGACAAGGCCGCCGCCGACGGGACTGCCGCGCGCAAGTCCGTTGCTTCGGGTGCGGCCGCGGCGACGCCTGCCGCCGGTCCCGATGTCGCGGGCGAGGCTGCCGCGTCGGGCAAGGTCGGCCTAGGCAAGGCCGCGACGGCGGATGAAGCCGCGTCGGCGGGTGACGGCGCCGCAGGCGGCGGACCCGCTAGCGCGGCGCCTGCGGGCGAGTCGACGGCACCGACGAGCGGGCTCAGGGGCTGGGGCGTGCCCGTGGCCTGCGTACTCGCCGCGGCGGTACTGGCCGGCTTCGCCGTCGTGGCAGCACTGCGCCCCGGGGTCCCGGACGGCGACAAAGCGTTCGTCGACACCGCCGCGACGGAGGAGGTGCGAGCCGCCGCGGACAACGCCCTGAAGACCATCTACGCCTACGACGTGACCGCCATCGACGGCTACCCGGACGCCGTTCGCCAGGTGGTCACCGGCGACATGCTGAAGGACCTCGACCAGTTCGCCCCCACCACGATCGAGGCCATCAAACAGTCGCAGACCAGCGCGACCGCCGCCGCCGACCCCATCGGCGTGACCCTGCTCACCGACGACCGGGCCGAGTTGCTGGTCAACCTCGTGGTGAGCGCCACCAAGGACGGCGCCGCACAGCAGAGCGTCGCGGGCCCCGTGGTGCTGCGCATGCAGAAGGTGGACGGCCGCTGGCTGGCGGCGGAGATCGTCGACCGATAATCGGCACCGGAACCCTGGGACGACAGGCGATCTCACCATCCGGACCAGGACTCCTGCCACTTGACGAGGCCGGAAACAGCCGTCACCCTAGTGATTGAGCAGCGGCAGCTGACCACCCCCCACCGGGTGTCCCGGCATTCGCGCAGCCAGCGCGGCCGGCCCGGAAGGTATGCGGTCGAACCCCGGCGCCTCGGCGCGCCGGATGGGTCGACGATCACAGGGGTGGTACTTTGACTTCTCCGTATTCGTGGGTGTAACTTTGGAGGTTGCGCTGGCTGCCTCCTGTCCAACCCTCGATTCGCACACGTGAGTTCCACCCTTCCGGTGTTGCTCCCGTTGGTGCCTGTTCGGGTCGCGTTCGGGGCGCTACCAGCGGAATTCGTAGCAGACAATAGCGACGGTCGCGGACCACCACGCGGCCCGCGTTAGGTGCTGGAAGGACGCATCTTGGCAGTCTCCACCCAGACAAGCGCCGGTTCGAATCAGGCTTTGGCGGGGTCCATTCCCGGTGCCCCGAGGCGGGTGTCATTCGCGAAGATCCGTGAGCCCCTGGAGGTGCCCGGTCTTCTCGACCTACAGACGGATTCGTTCGCCTGGCTGGTCGGTACCCCGGAGTGGCGGGAACGCGCCGCCGCTCGCGGCGACGGGGGCCTGGTCGGTGGACTCGAGGAGGTGCTCGAGGAGCTCTCCCCGATCGAGGACTTCTCCGGGTCCATGTCGCTCTCCTTCTCCGATCCTCGTTTCGAAGAGGTCAAGGCCTCGATCGACGAGTGCAAGGACAAGGACATGACCTACGCGGCGCCGCTCTTCGTGACCGCGGAGTTCATCAACAACAACACCGGTGAGATCAAGAGCCAGACGGTCTTCATGGGTGACTTCCCGATGATGACCGACAAGGGCACCTTCATCATCAACGGCACCGAGCGTGTCGTGGTGTCCCAGCTGGTCCGCTCGCCGGGCGTGTACTTCGACCACTCGGTCGACAAGGGCACCGAGAAGGACCTGCACAGCGTGCGCGTGATCCCGAGCCGCGGGGCGTGGCTCGAGTTCGACGTGGACAAGCGCGACACCGTCGGCGTCCGCATCGACCGCAAGCGCCGCCAGCCGGTCACCGTGCTGCTCAAGGCGCTCGGCTGGAGCACCGAGGAGATCACCGAGCGCTTCGGGTTCTCCGAGATCATGATGTCCACCCTCGAGAAGGACAACACCGCCGGTCAGGACGAGGCGCTGCTGGACATCTACCGCAAGCTGCGCCCGGGCGAGCCGCCGACCAAGGAGTCGGCGCAGACCCTGCTGGAGAACCTGTTCTTCAAGGAGAAGCGCTACGACCTGGCGCGCGTCGGTCGCTACAAGATCAACAAGAAGCTCGGCATCCACGTCGGCGAGCCGATCACCGCGTCGGTGCTGACCAAGGAAGACATCGTCACCACCATCGAGTACCTGGTGCGGCTGCACTCGGGCGACAAGATGATGACCGCGCCGGGCGGCGCCGAGGTGCCGGTCGAGGTCGACGACATCGACCACTTCGGCAACCGCCGCCTGCGCACCGTCGGCGAGCTGATCCAGAACCAGATCCGGGTCGGCCTCTCCCGCATGGAGCGCGTGGTCCGCGAGCGGATGACCACCCAGGACGTCGAGGCGATCACGCCGCAGACCCTGATCAACATCCGCCCGGTCGTCGCCGCGATCAAGGAGTTCTTCGGGACCTCCCAGCTGTCGCAGTTCATGGACCAGAACAACCCGCTCTCCGGGCTGACCCACAAGCGCCGCCTCTCGGCGCTCGGCCCCGGCGGTCTGTCCCGTGAGCGCGCGGGCCTCGAGGTGCGCGACGTGCACCCCTCGCACTACGGCCGGATGTGCCCGATCGAGACCCCGGAAGGCCCGAATATCGGCCTGATCGGCTCGCTCTCGGTCTACGCGCGGGTGAACCCGTTCGGCTTCATCGAGACCCCGTACCGCCGGGTGGTCGACGGCCGGGTCACCGACGAGGTCAAGTACCTGACCGCCGACGAGGAGGACCGCGAGGTCCGCGGCCAGGCGAACTCGCCGGTCGACGCCGACGGCAACTTCCTCGAGGACCGCGTGCTCGCCCGGCGCGGCAACGAGGAGATGGAGTACGTCGCCCCCAGCGAGGTGACCTTCCTCGACGTCTCGCCGCGCCAGATGGTCTCGGTCGCGACCGCGATGATCCCGTTCCTCGAGCACGACGACGCCAACCGCGCGCTGATGGGCGCGAACATGCAGCGCCAGGCCGTGCCGCTGATCCGCTCCGAGGCCCCGCTGGTGGGCACCGGCATGGAGCTGCGCGCCGCGGTCGACGCCGGTGACGTTGTGGTCAACGACAAGGCGGGCGTGGTCGAGGAGGTCTCCGCGGATTACGTCACCGTGATGGCGGACGACGGCACCCGCAAGAGCTACCGGATGCGCAAGTTCAACCGGTCGAACCAGGGCACCTGCTCGAACCAGCGCCCGATCGTGGACGAGGGCCAGCGGGTCGAGCGCGGCCAGGTGCTGGCCGACGGCCCGTGCACCGAGAACGGCGAGATGGCGCTGGGCAAGAACCTGCTCGTCGCGATCATGCCGTGGGAGGGCCACAACTACGAGGACGCGATCATCCTGTCGCAGCGCCTCGTGGAGCAGGACGTCCTGACCTCGATCCACATCGAGGAGCACGAGATCGACGCGCGCGACACCAAGCTGGGCGCGGAGGAGATCACCAGGGACATCCCGAACGTCTCCGACGAGGTCCTGGCCGACCTGGACGAGCGCGGCATCGTGCGGATCGGCGCCGAGGTGCGCGACGGCGACATCCTGGTCGGCAAGGTCACCCCGAAGGGTGAGACCGAGCTGACCCCGGAGGAGCGGCTGCTCCGCGCGATCTTCGGCGAGAAGGCGCGCGAGGTGCGCGACACCTCGCTGAAGGTGCCGCACGGCGAGTCCGGCAAGGTCATCGGCATCCGGGTCTTCTCCCGCGAGGACGACGACGACCTGCCCCCCGGCGTGAACGAGCTGGTCCGGGTGTACGTGGCGCAGAAGCGCAAGATCCAGGACGGCGACAAGCTCGCCGGTCGGCACGGCAACAAGGGCGTCATCGGCAAGATCCTGCCGACCGAGGACATGCCCTTCATGCCGGACGGCACCCCGGTCGACATCATCCTGAACACGCACGGCGTCCCGCGTCGTATGAACATCGGCCAGATCCTGGAGACCCACCTCGGCTGGGTCGGCAAGGCGGGCTGGCAGGTCGAGGGCAACCCCGAGTGGGCCAAGGATCTGCCGGAGGAGATGTGGGGTTCGCCCGCGGACTCCAATATCGCCACTCCGGTGTTCGACGGCGCCCGCGAGGAGGAGCTCACCGGGCTGCTCGCCTCGACCCTGCCGAACCGCGACGGCGAGCGCATGGTCGACGACAACGGCAAGGCGGTGCTCTTCGACGGCCGCTCCGGCGAGCCGTTCCCGTACCCGGTGGCCGTCGGCTACATGTACATCCTGAAGCTGCACCACCTGGTGGACGACAAGATCCACGCCCGCTCCACCGGGCCGTACTCGATGATCACCCAGCAGCCGCTCGGCGGTAAGGCCCAGTTCGGTGGCCAGCGCTTCGGTGAAATGGAGTGCTGGGCCATGCAGGCCTACGGTGCGGCGTACACGCTGCAGGAGCTGCTCACCATCAAGTCCGACGACGTGGTCGGCCGCGTGAAGGTCTACGAGGCCATCGTCAAGGGCGAGAACATTCCGGAGCCGGGCATTCCGGAGTCCTTCAAGGTGTTGCTCAAGGAGCTCCAGTCGCTCTGCCTGAACGTCGAGGTGCTCTCC
Source organism: Nocardia sp. NPDC057353 (assembly GCF_042667085.1). Lineage (NCBI taxonomy): Bacteria > Bacillati > Actinomycetota > Actinomycetes > Mycobacteriales > Nocardiaceae > Nocardia > Nocardia sp. NPDC057353. The sequence continues at coordinate 163,744 of NZ_JBHVAK010000003.1, read as the reverse complement.
TCCGACGGCGCGGCGATCGAGCTGCGCGAGGGCGAGGACGAGGATCTGGAGCGCGCCGCGGCGAACCTGGGCATCAACCTGTCCAGGAACGAAGCGGCGACGGTCGACGATCTGGCGAACTCGGCGGTCCGGCCGGATGCCGCCGACGGCGGCATCCGGCCCCGCGTTCCACCACTAGTGAACTCTTTGCTCCATTTCGACCCGAACAGGGGAAAGGAAGTTACGTGCTAGACGTCAACTTCTTCGATGAACTCCGGATCGGTCTCGCTACCGCCGACGACATTCGCCAGTGGTCGTACGGCGAGGTGAAGAAGCCGGAGACCATCAACTACCGCACGCTCAAGCCGGAGAAGGACGGCTTGTTCTGCGAGAAGATCTTCGGTCCCACCCGGGACTGGGAGTGCTACTGCGGCAAGTACAAGCGCGTGCGCTTCAAGGGCATCATCTGTGAGCGCTGTGGCGTCGAGGTCACCCGCGCCAAGGTGCGCCGCGAGCGGATGGGCCACATCGAGCTGGCCGCCCCGGTCACCCACATCTGGTACTTCAAGGGCGTGCCGTCGCGCCTGGGCTACCTGCTCGACCTGGCGCCGAAGGATCTCGAGAAGATCATCTACTTCGCCGCCTACGTGATCGTCGCCGTCGACGAGGAGCTGCGGCACAACCAGCTCTCCGTCGAAGAGGCGGAGATGGAGGTCGAAAAGAAGGCCGTCGCCGACCAGCGCGACGCCGACCTCGAGGCCCGCGCGCAGAAGCTCGAGGCCGACCTGGCCGAGCTGGAGGCCGAGGGCGCCAAGTCCGATGTCCGCCGCAAGGTCAAGGACGGCGGCGAGCGCGAGATGCGCCAGCTCCGCGACCGGGCCCAGCGCGAGCTGGACCGGCTGGACGAGATCTGGACCACCTTCACCAAGCTCTCGGTCAAGCAGCTCATCGTCGACGAGATGCTCTACCGCGAGCTCACCGACCGCTACGGCGACTACTTCACCGGCGCGATGGGCGCGGAGTCCATCCAGAAGCTGATGGAGAACTTCGACATCGCGGCCGAGGCCGAGAACCTGCGCGAGACCATCCGCACCGGCAAGGGCCAGAAGAAGCTGCGCGCGCTGAAGCGGCTCAAGGTCGTCGCGGCCTTCCAGACCAACGGCAACTCGCCGATGGGCATGGTGCTGGACGCGGTCCCGGTGATCCCGCCGGAGCTGCGCCCGATGGTGCAGCTGGACGGTGGCCGCTTCGCGACCTCCGACCTGAACGACCTGTACCGCCGCGTCATCAACCGCAACAACCGCCTCAAGCGGCTGATCGATCTCGGCGCGCCCGAGATCATCGTCAACAACGAGAAGCGGATGCTGCAGGAGTCGGTCGACGCGCTGTTCGACAACGGCCGCCGCGGCAGGCCGGTCACCGGCCCTGGCAACCGCCCGCTCAAGTCGCTCTCCGACCTGCTCAAGGGCAAGCAGGGCCGGTTCCGCCAGAACCTGCTCGGCAAGCGCGTCGACTACTCGGGCCGTTCCGTGATCGTGGTCGGCCCGCAGCTCAAGCTGCACCAGTGCGGCCTGCCCAAGCTGATGGCGCTGGAGCTGTTCAAGCCGTTCGTGATGAAGCGGCTGGTCGACCTGAACCACGCGCAGAACATCAAGTCCGCCAAGCGGATGGTGGAGCGGCAGCGGCCGCAGGTGTGGGACGTCCTCGAAGAGGTCATCGCCGAGCACCCGGTGCTGCTGAACCGCGCGCCGACGCTGCACCGCCTCGGCATCCAGGCCTTCGAGCCGCAGCTGGTGGAGGGCAAGGCCATCCAGCTGCACCCGCTGGTCTGTGAGGCGTTCAACGCCGACTTCGACGGTGACCAGATGGCCGTGCACCTCCCGCTCTCCGCGGAGGCGCAGGCCGAGGCGCGCATCCTGATGCTCTCCTCGAACAACATCCTGTCGCCCGCCTCGGGCCGCCCGCTCGCCATGCCGCGTCTGGACATGGTGACCGGCCTGTTCTACCTGACCCGCCTGGAGGAGGACGCCAAGGGCCAGTACCGGCCCGCCTCCGCCGACGGACCGGAGTACGGCGTCTACTCCTCGCCCGCCGAGGCGCAGATGGCGGTGGACCGCGGCGAGCTGACCGTGCGTTCGCTGATCAAGGTGCGGCTCACCGACCAGCGCCCGCCGCGCGAGATCGAGGCGGAGCTGTTCCCGGACGGCTGGAACCGCGGCGACGCGTGGACGCTGGAGACCACGCTGGGCCGGGTCATCTTCAACGACCTGCTCCCGGCGGACTACGCCTTCATCAACGAGCAGATGCCGAAGAAGCGGCAGGCGACGATCATCAACGATCTCGCCGAGCGCTACCCGATGATCGTGGTCGCGCAGACCGTCGACAAGCTCAAGGACGCCGGGTTCTACTGGGCCACCCGCTCCGGGGTCACCGTCTCCATGTCGGACGTGCTCGTTCCGCCGGAGAAGGCGGAGATCATGGAGCGCTACGAAGCGCAGTCCGACCAGATCGAGAAGAAGTACCAGCGCGGTGCGCTCGATCACCAGGAGCGCAACAACGCCCTGGTGAAGATCTGGCAGGAGGCCACGGAAGAGGTCGGTAAGGCGCTGCGCGCGCACTACCCGGCCGACAACCCGATCATCACGATCGTCGACTCGGGCGCCACCGGTAACTTCACCCAGACCAGGACCCTGGCGGGCATGAAGGGGCTGGTGACCAACCCGAAGGGTGAGTTCATCCCGCGCCCGATCAAGTCCTCGTTCCGCGAGGGGCTGACGGTGCTGGAGTACTTCATCAACACCCACGGCGCGCGCAAGGGTCTGGCCGACACCGCGCTGCGCACCGCCGACTCGGGCTACCTGACCCGGCGTCTGGTGGACGTGTCGCAGGACGTCATCGTGCGCGAGCACGACTGCGGCACCGAGCGCGGCATCGTGGTGCCGATCGCGGAGAAGCAGCTGGACGGCTCGCTGATCCGGGACGCGCACGTCGAGACCTCCACCTACGCGCGGACGCTCGCGTCCGACGCGCTGGACGCGCAGGGCAACGTGGTCGTCGCCAAGGGCGCCGACCTCGGTGACCCGGCGCTGGAGGCGCTGCTCGACGCAGGCATCACCGAGGTGAAGGTCCGCTCCGTGCTGACCTGCACCACCGGCACCGGCGTCTGCGCCACCTGCTACGGCCGCTCGATGGCGACCGGCAAGCTGGTCGACATCGGCGAGGCCGTCGGCATCGTGGCCGCGCAGTCCATCGGCGAGCCCGGCACCCAGCTCACCATGCGCACCTTCCACCAGGGCGGCGTCGCGGGTGACGACATCACCGGCGGTCTGCCCCGCGTGCAGGAGCTCTTCGAGGCGCGCGTGCCGAAGGGCAAGGCGCCGATCGCCGAGACCTCGGGCCGGGTGCGGCTGGAGGACGACGACCGCTTCTACAAGATCACGATCATCCCGGACGACGGGAGCGAAGAGGTCGTGTACGACAAGCTGTCGAAGCGGCAGCGGCTGCGCGTCTTCAAGCACGACGACGGCAGCGAGCGGCTGCTCTCCGACGGTGACCACGTCGAGGTCGGCCAGCAGCTGCTGGAGGGCGCGGCGGACCCGCACGAGGTGCTGCGGATCATGGGCCCCCGTCAGGTCCAGGTGCACCTGGTGCACGAGGTCCAGGAGGTCTACCGCTCGCAGGGTGTGTCCATCCACGACAAGCACATCGAGGTCATCGTGCGGCAGATGCTGCGGCGCGTCACGATCATCGATTCGGGCGCGACCGAGTTCCTGCCCGGCTCGCTCACCGAGCGCGCCGAGTTCGAGGCGGCCAACCGCCGCGTCGTCGCCGAGGGCGCCGAGCCCGCGGCCGGTCGCCCGGTGCTGATGGGTATCACCAAGGCGTCGCTCGCCACCGACTCGTGGCTCTCCGCGGCCTCCTTCCAGGAGACCACCCGGGTGCTCACGGACGCGGCCATCAACTGCCGCTCCGACAAGCTCATCGGGCTCAAGGAGAACGTGATCATCGGCAAGCTGATCCCGGCCGGAACCGGCATCAACCGGTACCGGAACATCCAGGTGCAGCCGACCGAGGAGGCGCGTGCCGCGGCGTACGCGGTGCCGTCCTACGACGACACCTACTACAGCCCGGACGGGTTCGGGCAGAGCACCGGTGCCGCGGTCCCGCTGGACGACTACGGGTTCAGCGACTACCGGTAGGTTGTTCTGCACCACAGCATTCGGCCCCCGATCCGTTCGGATCGGGGGCCGTTTCGCGTTCCGGGTCAGGCGGCGGCAGCCGGGTGCTCAGCGCTCCATCTCGGCGCTGAGCCGGTGCAGGTAGCCAGCGAAGCGGTCGCGGTCCTCGTCGGACCAGGTGGCGGTGAGTTCGGCGAAGACGCGGCGCTGCCACTGGCGGGCGCCGGTGAGCAGGCGGGTGCCGCGCGGGGTGAGGAGCAGGGCGGTGCGGCGGCGGTCGTGGGTGGATTCGGTGCGGGAGACGTAGCCGTCGGTGCTCGCGTCGCGGACCATGCGGCCCGCGCTGGAGTGGTCGAGGCCGAGCAGGTGGGCGACGGAGCCGACGGTGGCCTCGGCGCCGTTCTCGGTGGCGGCGGCGACCGCCTCGACCACCTGGATGTGTTGGCTGTGCCGCAGTTCGTCGGGGAGCTGCGGGCTGCTCCGATCGAGCAGGCGGCGGGACCAGAAGCGGATCAGCCGGAAGAGCGCGGGACCGCCGTCGGCGGAATTCTCGTGATCGGCGACGGCACTGCTCATGTCCTCCAGGGTAATGCGCCCTTGACCGGGGCACGGTTCCGCGCAATACTGAACTAGATGGTTCAGTATGACTTCTTGAACGCCTCCTTCGGCGCGCTGGCCGACCCGACCAGGCGCGGAATCCTGGAGCGGCTGCGGGCGGGGCCCGCCACCGTCACCGAGCTGGCCGAGCGCTTCGACATGACGCTCACCGGCGTGAAGAAGCACATCGGGGTGCTGGAGGAGGCGGGCATGGTGACCACCGAGAAGCAGGGCCGGGTGCGCTGGTGCGCGCTCGGGACGGATGTCTTCGACCGCGAGGTGGCCTGGTTGCAGCGCTACCGCGAGGTCGTCGAGGAGCGCATGGACCATCTGGACGCGTTTCTGGAGCGAACGAAGGAGCAGGAATCATGACAACGACCACCAACGACACCCTGGTCGCCGCCGACAGCGATCGCGGCATCGATATCGAGCGCGTCTTCGACGCCCCGATCGCCAGGGTCTGGGCCGCGCACAGCCGGATCGAGCAGCTGGTGCAGTGGTGGGGGCGGGGCAACCCGCTCGACGTGGAGCGGTGGGAGTTCCGGCGCGGTGGGCACTGGCGCTTCGTCGAGCACGCCGAGGGGGACGCGCACGGCTTCGAGGGCCGGTTCCGGGAGATCGAGCCGGAGCGGCGGATCGTCTGGTCCTTCGAGTGGGACGGGATGCCCGCGCACGTCGCGATCGACGAGATCACCTTCACCGACCTCGGGGACGGGCGCACGAAGGTGCGGACGCACAGCCAGTTCCACACGCCGGACGAGCGGGACGGGATGCTGCAGTCCGGTATGGAGGGTGGGCTCAGCACCAGTTACCAGGCGCTGGACGCGCTGCTCGCCCGGGGGTGAGCAGCGCCTCAGCTGTGTGCGGTGCCGACCCGGCGCTTCCGTGGCGTCAGGTGCAGGCCGGGGAGCGGAGGCGCGGGGATGCGCTGGTCGGCGGGGTGCCCGGGGACCGGGCCGAAGCGCGCGGTGTCGCGGGTTTCCCACTGCGCGCGAGCCTGCTCGATCTCCTCGTGGCTGCGGCCGACGAAGTTCCACCACATGACCAGCTCCTCGGCGAACGGCTCGCCGCCGATGAGCGCCAGCTCGGCCCCCGCCGCGCTGCGCAGCACGACCTCGCTCCGGCCGGTGCCGAGGTAGAGCAGCGGGCCCGGCCCGAGGTCGACCCCGGCGGCGGTGAGCTCGCCCTCGACCCCGAGCACCGCGTGCTCGAACGCGGGGTCCAGCGGCAGCCTGACCTCCGCGCCCGGCTCGACCCGCAGGTAGGCGCCGACGATCGGCGTGTACGCCTTGGCGGGCGAGGTGACCCCGCCCAGCGTGCCGATCAGCACCGCGGCCCGCACCCCGGGCGCGCGGTACTCGGGCAGCTCGCGGTGCTGCTCGAAGTGCGGCTCGATCCCGGTGCTCTCCGAGGGTAGGGCGATCCACAGCTGCAGCCCGTTGCCCGCGGGCGCGCCCGGCACCGCGTACTCGGAGTGCGCGATGCCGCGCCCCGAGGTCATCAGGTTCAGCTGGCCGGGCTCGATCCTGACGTCCGAGCCCACCGAGTCCCGATGCCGGATATGCCCCTCCAGCGGCCAGGTGACGGTCTGCAGCCCGATGTGCGGGTGCGGCTCGATGTCCGGCGGCGCGCCGGTGGTGGTCACCGTCGGCGAGCCGAAGCGGTCGAGGAAGCACCACGCCCCGACCGTCGGCAGGTCGCGCTGCGGCAGCACCCGCTCCACGAAGACGCCGCGGACCCCGCCCAGCGGCACCTCGCGCGCCGGGAACAGCTCGGCCAGCGGACCCGGCCCCGCCGCCGGGGTGCAGACCTCGGCGGCGGGGTTCGGGTCCAGGTCGCTCATCGCGTAACGCCCTTGCCGATCACGTGCGCGTCGTACTCGGCGTTCTTGTCCAGGTACGCCTTGATGAAGGGGCAGAGCGGCCGGATCACCCGGTTCCGCGCGATGGTGTCCTCGATGGCGAACTTGGCCAGCGCCTTGCCCAGCCCCTTGCCGCCGAACTTGTCGTCGATCTCGGTGTGCGTGAACACGGTCTCGTCCCCGCGCTCCTGGTACGCCGCGAAACCGGCCTGCTCACCCGCGTACCGGACCACGTAGCGCCGGTTCTCGTCCTCGCGCACGACCTCGACGGACTCCTGCGACATTGCCGTTCCTCCTTCTCGCGCCGACCACCACATCATGCCGGGCGGTCCGGTTCTTCCGGCCGCCCGGTCACTCCCGCCCGGCCGAGGTGAACGACATGTCCGCGTAGCGCGGCCCCGCGACCTGCGCCGCCACCGGCTCCAGCGGCGCCAGTTCGGCGTCGCTGAGCGGCAGCACCGCGGCCGCGACGTTCTCGGCCAGCCGGGTGCGGCTGCGGGTGCCCGGGATCGGGACCACCGACAGGCCGTGCACGCCGGCACGGGAGTGCACCCAGGCCAACGCCACCTGGGCCGGGGTGATTCCGCGCCGCTCGGCGAGCTGCCGGATCGGGGCGAGCAGCGCCGCGTTGTGCTCGGCATTGGCGCCGGAGAAGCGCGGCATGCCGCGGCGGAAGTCGCGGTCGTCCGGCAGCGCGGCGGCATCGGTGAAGGAGCCGGTGAGGAAGCCGCGGCCGAGCGGCGAGTAGGGCACGAAGGCGACGCCGAGCTCGGCGGCGGCGGGCACGACGGTGCGCTCGACGTCCCGGGAGAACAGCGACCACTCCGACTGCACCGCGGCGATCGGGTGCACGGCGTGCGCGGCGCGCAGCTCGTCGCCGGTCACCTCGGAGAGCCCGATGGCGCGCACGGTCCCCGCCGCGACCAGCTCGGCCATGGCGCCGACCGACTCCTCGATCGGGACCGCGGGGTCGCGGCGGTGCATGTAGTAGAGGTCGATGGTGTCGACGCCGAGCCTGCGCAGGCTGGCCTGCACGGCGGAGCGGATGTAGGCGGGGGAGTTCTCGATACCGCGGTACGCCGGGTCTGCCGGGTCGCGCACGATGCCGAACTTGGTGGCGAGCACCAGGTCGTCCCGGTTGGCCCGGACGAAGTCGGCGAGGAACTCCTCGTTGTGCCCGGAGCCGTAGACGTCGGCGGTGTCGAAGAGCGTCACGCCGAGCTCGAGCGCGCGGTCGAGCGTCGCCCTGGATTCGGTGAGGTCCGAGGCGCCGTAGAACTCGCTCATCCCCATGCAGCCGAGGCCCTGCACCCCGACCTCGAGGCCGCCGAGCGCGGCGGTGGGCAGCGTTCCGCTGGTCGTCATGCCGATGTCCCTTCACAGTGCGTTCCGACCGCGCCCTCGTAGAGCTCGATCTTGTAGTCCAGAACGGCGACGGTCTGGTTGAGCTCCTCGATCCGGGCGAGCGCGCCGGCGCGGGTGGCGCGGAAGATGGCGAGCCGCTCCGGGAGGGTCGACTCGCCCGCGCGCACCAGCTCGGCGTAGCGGACCATGTCCGCCACCGACATGCCGGTGGTGCGCAGCCTGCCGATCAGCTGCAGCCACTCCAGGTCCCGCTCGCTGAACCGGCGCTTGCCGGTGTGGTCCCGGCCGACCGAGCTGAGCAGCCCGATCCGCTCGTACCAGCGCAGGGTGTCCCGGCTCAGCCCGGAGCGCTCCGCTGCCTCGCCGATGGAGTACCGCGGACGCTCGATCGTCGCTTCGGTCATCTGCCGCCCTTTCCGAGGAACATGCTCGACGCTAGCCACCTGGAGCACACTCCAAGCAAGGACGATTCTCGCCGGGTTCGGGCGGCACCGCGCGGCGCGACCTACCCTGGAGCCATGCCTGGAAAGGACATCGACCGGGTCAGGGCGCGCTCCGCCCTCGCCACGGTCAAGGAGAGCCCGGTCATCACCGCCATCGCGATCGCGCCGCTGGTCGCCGCGCTCGGGGTGGTGTGGTGGCTGTTCGGCGGCTTCGCCGCGTTCGTCCTGCTCGCCGTCTTCGGCGTGGTCGCTGTGGTGAAGCTGCGCTGACGCTCAGCGGGGCACGTGGAAGTGCGTGAGCTCGCCGCTGCCCGGCTCGACCCCGGACCACGGCCGGTCGAACTCGAGCACCGCGAGCGCCGAGGTGGGAAACTTGCGCGCCAGCGCGATGGCGGCCGCGCCGGACCGGTCGGCGGCCAGCTCCAGCGCGGTCTCCGGCATGCCGGGGAAATGCCCGACGACCAGCAGCGTTCGCACCGGGTCCGCGGTCAGCCGGACCAGCTCGATCAGCTCCGCCCCGTCCGCGTCGTAGATGCCGGACTCGTAGTGCGCGGGCGCGGTGATCCCGGTCGCGGCCAGGGTGTCGCGGGTGCGCCGCGCGGTGGAGCAGCGGACCTCGTCGACCGGCGGCAGGGTGGCCCGAATCCAGTCGCCCGCCAGCCCGGCCTCGCGCTCCCCGCGCGGCGCGAGCGGGCGCTCGTGGTCGGCGACACCCTCCGGATAGGCCGATTTCCCGTGCCGCAGGAAGATGAGGGTGCGCACCATGAGAACACCGTAGACGCTCTCCGGTGCGAGACGTGGATCGCACTCGAGGCACACTGAAAGCGGCATCACAGTGCCGGGGGCCGCGAATGATCGTGTCCGCCTTCACCCTGGAGCCACTCCACACGCACACCCCGAGGATCAGCACACATGGCCTACGTAATCACGCAGCGTTGTTGCAATGACGCGAGCTGCGTCTCCGAGTGCCCGGTCGATTGCATTCGGCCTACTCCGGATCAGCCGGGGTTCGCCACGGCGGAGATGCTGCACATCGATCCCGATACCTGTATCGACTGTGGTGCGTGTGTGGATGCGTGCCCGGTGGAGGCGATCTTCTCCGAGGATGATCTGACGGCGTCGCTGGCCCGGTATCGGGATATCAACGCGGCGTATTTCCAGCGGCATCCGTTGGAGTCGAACATCGAGCCGTTGGTGTCTCCGGTGCGCCCGCCGAAGGCGTTGGGGACGTTGCGGGTCGCGATCGTGGGGGCGGGTCCGGCGGCGTGTTATGCCGCGGATGCGATTCTGCGGCGGGCGGATGCGCAGGTGGAGTTGTTCGACCGGTTACCGACGCCGTGGGGGTTGGTGCGGGCGGGGGTGGCGCCGGACCACGCGGGGACCAAGACGGTGTCGGCGATGTTCGAGACCGCGTTCCGCCGCGATACGTTGCAGTACTACCTCAATGTCGAGGTCGGGACCCACATCACCCACGAAGAACTCCTCGATCACCATCACGCGGTGGTCTACGCCGTCGGTGCGGCCACAGATCGGCGGTTGGGGGTGCCGGGTGAGGATCTGGCGGGCAGTGTGTCGGCGACGGAGTTCGTGGCCTGGTACAACGGGCACCCCGACTACGCCGACCGGACCTACGACTTGTCGGGGGAGCGGGCGGTGATCGTCGGCAACGGCAACGTCGCCCTCGACATCGCCCGGGTACTCACCCTGGATCCGGACGAGTTGGCCAAGACCGATATCGCCGACCACGCGTTGGAGGCGTTGCGGTCGAGCAATATCCGGGAGGTGGTGCTCCTGGGCAGGCGTGGGCCGTTGCAGGCCGCGTACACCTCCCCCGAGTTCCTGGCACTGGCGCACTTGAAGAACGTCGACGTGGTCGTGGCTGCCGAGGACCTCGAACTCGATGACGTCTCACGCGGTCATTTGGACGATCCGGATGTGGAGCCTTCGACCCGGTTGAAGTACACCCTGGCCGAGGAGTACGCCCATGCTTCGCGTAACCCGGAGCACAAGCGGATCGTGTTCCGGTTCCTGACCTCCCCCACCGCCCTGCTGGGCGAGGACCGGGTCACCGCGGTGGAGTTCGTCCACAACGAGTTGGTGGAGGAGAACGGTCAGGTCAGTGCCCGCGCTACCGACCGCACCGAAACCCTCGAGGCCGGGCTGGTGCTGCGCAGTATCGGGTATCGGGGTCAGCCGATCCCGGCGTTGCCCTTCGACGAGGGCAAGGGTGTGGTCCCGAACGAAGCGGGCCGGGTGGTCGAGGACGGTGAACCCGTCACCGGCGTCTACGTCAGTGGCTGGATCAAGCGCGGTGCTCGCGGGGTGATCGGGTCGAACCGGGTCGATTCCGAGGAGACCGTGGAGCAGGTGATCGCCGATTTCATGGCCGGGAAGCTGCCTGCTCCGAAAGCGGACCGGGCGGCACTCAAGGAGTTGGTGCAGTCCCGCCAACCCGACCTGGTCGACCGTGCGGGGTGGAAGGCGATCGATACGGCGGAGAAGACCGCGGGCAAGACCGCGGGACGCCCCCGCGTCAAACTCACGTCCAGGGAGGACCTGCTGAACGCCGCCCGCGGCTGACGCCCGTGCCGCTCCCCGCTAAGCGGGGAGCGGCATGATCCGCACGACCGTCGTGGTCGCCCCACCCACCACGAACCACAACCGCAGCACCGGCCCCCCGGACCGATCACCGGACTCGTACCGGCTCCGCACCGTGATGTGCTGCCGCGCCAGCACCGGCGCGACGTACTCGATGATGGCGCGGTGCGGCGCCGCCACCAGCTTGGGGTACTCGACCAGGAACTGCTCGACGGCCTGCCAGTAGCAGGCGTTGTTCACGTGGTTGTACTGGTCGATATCGGTGGCCCGGACCGGGAAGGGCAGGTCGGTGTCGGACTCCGGCGGGGTGGCGTCGGTGAGGTAGGGGCGCCAGCGCAGCCGGTGCTCGTCGGTGGAGCGGGCCAGGTAGGCGAGGCCCTCGTCGCTGATCCTGGCGGGCATGTTGTTGGACTCGCTGATATTGATCCAGAAGCCCTCGGTCTCGATCAGCCCGCCGTTGCCGCTGGTCAGCCGGACCCGCATATTCGTCCAGCGGGTGGACATGCTGGAGCACCAGCGCAGCAGCTGCACCTCGTCCGGCCACAGCACCGGGCGGACGACGTCGATGACGGTGCGCCGGACGATCCAGTTCGGGTCGGTCCGGTTGAGGAAGGTGCCGGTGAGCTGCTCCCAGGCGATGTCCTGCAGGTAGCGGGCGACGGCGTCGAACCGGAGGCGGTTGTACGGGTCCACATCGCCCGCCCGGACCGGCCACGCCGAATCGAAGCCCGTGCCCTCCTCGGGAAGCGGGGCGAGTGGCTGTTCGACTGACACTGGTGCTCCTCGCGCTGCACGGTGTGCTGCGTGTTCGTGCGGTGCTGTTGTGAGACGACTTTACGGGGCGTAGGTCACACCCTCACGCAGAGTCGGTGCGACGTCCGCCCTGCTGCCGTGCCCGGCGACGAACGGTTGCGCCGCCGGGAGCAGCCCGGCGCGGCGCCGCAGAACTTACCACCGCGCGCCCCCGCCACGGCCCTGGCGCGCGAATCAGTAACCCCGATATCCCTGCCCGCTCGCCATGGCGACGATGCCGGGCACATTCGAGAGCGACCCGTACCGTTCGATGGCGTAGCGGGACCCGGCGATGATGTTGTCGACCGGGTTCCAGATGTCGTCGTGCCCCGCCACCTTGTAGGCGTCGAAGGTCGGGTCGATGGTCTGCATGAGGCCCTTGGACGGGATGCCGGCGGCGGCATTGCTGTCCCACAGGTTGATGGCCTGCGGATTCCCGCCCGACTCCTTGTCGATGATCATGGCGATGATGGCGGCGTCGCTGTCCTTGACGTCGTAGCCCTGGGCGCGCAGCACCTCGATGGCCTGCCGGATCCACTCGGCCTTGTCCCCGGTCGGCATGGGGCCGGTGGGCATCGAGCCGGTGGGGGCGTACTGCGGGGTGCCCGTGCCCGTGTCGGTGCCGGACGGTGATCCGGCGCCGGTCGGGTTCGAGGACGTACTGCTGGAGGAGACCGGCGCCGCGGCGGTGCTCGCGGGTGCGGTCGGGGCGGGCGTCGGGACGTTCAGTGCCGGGTCGCCGAGGCCGTCGTAGGCCGCGCGCAGCTTGCCCGCGGCCTGGTCGATGGCGGTCTGCGCGGTGGTGGCGGTCTCCTCGGCGGTGCGCAGCGCCCTGGTCAGGTTCCAGCTGCGCGAGGCGGCCTGCAGCGCCTCCTGGAAGACCAGGCCGTTCACATCGACCAGGTGCGCCTGTTCGCGCAGGTAGGCGATGCGGGCGGTGGCGTCGACGGTGCCGTCCGGGGCGACGCCGTACGGCCCCATCGGGGCGGGCTGGTTCAGTGCGTCGTCGCGCAGCGCGACCACCGTCGACTTGGCTTCGGCGAGGTTCGCCACCTGCTGGGTGAACGCCGTCTGCAGCTCCAGCAGCGCGGCGCTCACCGCGGAGCCCCTGCTCTTCTCGGTCTCCACCCGCGCCGTCGCCGCGGCGGCGGTGGCGCCGGACCAGGGGAGTGCGGCGGTGTCGGTGACGGCGGAGCCGAGGGCGGCGTCCAGGTCGCGCTGGATCCGGGCCGCGGCATCGCCCGCGGTGGTGAGCTGGTCGGGCACCCAGGCGGCGACGTCGTCGACGGTGAGCGTCACGACGACAGCCCGATGGTGCCGAGGCGGTGCGCGAACTCGGCCTCGTTCAGCTCGTAGCCGCCCGCGGCGGTGCGCAGGTTGTCGGCGACGGTGGTGAGCCGGGCGCCGATCCGCTGCAGCGAGCCGTCCAGCGCGGCCCCCGCGGCCGCGGCCGCCGCCCCGACACCGGTGCCGGGCAGCGCGCTCGCCGCGGGCGCGAACGGCTCGTCCGCCGCGAGCCCGGTGACCGCCGCCGCCTCGGCGCCGAGGCGCTGGGCGAAGCCGCGCAGCACCTCGGGATCCACCCGGATCGCCGCGCTCGGATCCCCCGGAGATTCGACCATGAGAACTCCCCCTCCCCGTAAGTCGCGCCTCAGCTTAGCAAAACGGGATGCTCCGGCAGGGGCGCGCGCGGGCCGGATAGGTTGGGCTCGGACGCGGCGTCCCAACCCCAGTCGGCGCCGCGCGGAGAGAAAGGTCGGCCCATGCGCGCAGCCCGGATCAGCAAACTCGAGGGACCCGATGCGATCGAGATCGCGGACATCGCGGAACCGGTGGCGTTCCCCGGTGGCGTCGTGATCGACGTGCACGCGGCGGGCATCGCCTTCCCGGACGTGCTGATGTCGCGCGGGCTGTACCAGATGAAGCCGGAGCTGCCGTTCACCGTCGGCGGCGAGATCTCCGGCATCGTGCGCGAGGCCCCCGAGGGCGCGCACGTCGAGGCCGGTGACCGGGTGCTGGCGCTGACCATGCTCGGCAATGCCGTCGCGGAGACCGCGGTGGTGCCCGCCGACACCGTCTTCGCGCTGCCGGACGCGGTCTCGCTGGAGGCGGGCGCAGGCATCCTCTTCAACGACCTGACCGTGCACTTCTGCCTACGCACCCGCGGCAGGCTGGCCAAGGGCGAGACGGTGCTGGTGCACGGTGCGGCGGGCGGCATCGGCACCTCGACGCTGCGGCTGGCGGCGGCGCTCGGCGCGGGCCGGGTGATCGGCGTGGTCAGCACCGAGGAGAAGGCCGAGGTGGCGCGGGCCAACGGCGCCACCGACGTCGTGCTCACCGAGAACTGGCTGGCCCAGGTCAAGGAGCTGACCGGCGGCCGCGGCGTCGACATCGTGCTCGACCCGGTCGGCGGCGACCGCTTCACCGACAGCCTGCGCTCGCTGGCCCCGGCGGGCAGGCTGCTCGTCGTCGGCTTCACCGCGGGCGACATCCCGCAGGTCAAGGTGAACCGGCTGCTGCTCAACAATGTCGAGGTGATCGGCGCGGGCTGGGGCGCGTGGGTGCTGAAGCACCCCGGCTACCTGGCCGAGCAGTGGGCCGAGGTGCAGCCGCTGCTCGCCGACGGCACGATCGCCCCGCCGCAGGTGGTGCCGTTCCCGCTGGAGCGCACCGCCGAGGCGGTCGCCTCGCTGGAGCAGCGCAGCGCCACCGGCAAGGTGGTCGTCACCATTCGCTGACCGGTGTCGGCGGGCGCCGGTACGGTGCTCGCCATGACCGGCGCGGGGGACAGGCTCAGCGATCGCACCCTGAATCGCACGCTGCTCGCGCGCCAGCACCTGCTGGCGCGCGGGCGGCTGGGTATCGCGGAGCTCTGCGAGCACCTGATCGGGCTGCAGGCGCAGGATGTGCCGCCGCCCTTCGTCGGGGCGTGGAGCCGGATCGCGGATTTCGACCCCGCTGCGGTGGACCGCGGGCTGGAGGATCGCTCGCTGGTCCGGATCACCCTCATGCGCGGCACCATCCACCTGGTCACCGCCGCCGACGCGCTGCGCATCGCCCCGCACATCCAGCCGGAGCTGGAGAAGGTGCCGTTCCGCAAGGGGTTCAACTTCGGCGCCATGGTCGGGCTGGACCCGGAGGAGGTGCGGGCGCGCGGCGCGGCGGCGATCGGCGCCGAGCCCGTCGCCGCGGCCGAGCTGCGCGCCGCCGCGCTCGCGCACTACCCGGACCGGCAGCCGGGGCCGGTGGTGCAGACCTGGCTCTACCAGCTGCCGGTGCTGCAGGTGCCACCGCGCGGGCGCTGGCGGGACAACAGCAGGCCGGTGTGGTCGCGGATCGAGCCGTGGCTCGGCGCCGCGCCCGACCCCGGCTACCCGCGGGCCGAGCTGTTCGCCCGCTACCTCGCCGCCTTCGGCCCGGCGAGCACCGCGGACATGCAGACCTGGTCCAAGTTGCCCGGCGCCAAGCAGGCTTTGGATGCGCTCGGCGACCGGGTGCGGAGCTACACCGACGAGCGCGGCAAGGTGCTCTACGACCTGGCTGACGCCGGGCTCACCGACCCCGACGTGCCCGCCCCCGTCCGGCTGCTCGGCTGGTACGACAACGCCACCCTCGCGCACCGCGACCGGAGCCGGATCCTGCCGGAATCCGCGCAGCGCTCCTTCCCGGTCATGGTCTCGCCGGTGCTGGTCGACGGCTTCGTGGCCGGGCACTACCGGATCACCGGCGGCACCGCGCGGATCGTGCCCGCCCGCCGGTGGAGCGCGGCCGAACGCGCGGAGGTCGAGGCCGAGGCGCACGCCCTGCTCGGCTTCCTGGAGCCGGAGCGCGATCCGGAGGTGCTGATCCTGGAACGGGACGCGGACATCCGCGGCTGAGCCGCGAGCCGCGAGTCGTGAGCCGCGAGGGGAAGTCGGCAGCCGCGAGCCGCGAGCCGCGAGCTGTGGGCCGCGAGCCGCTGCCGCAGGGAGGGAGACTCGTGGGGCGGGCCTACCTGGTGTCGCGGTAGGCCGGGGCCTTGCTGGTGCCCGCGGGCGCGAGCGTGCGGAGCAGCGGGAGGGTGCGGCGCGGGACGACGGTGGAGAGCACGATGACGCTGTGCGAGCGCACCACCGACCCGGTCCGGTCGATGCTGAGCAGCACCGCCTGCAACCCGGCGTGCGAATCGGCGCCGATCCGGCAGAGCACGTCGCCGGAGCCGGTGGTGGCGTAGGCCTCCAGCACGCCGGGGATCGCGGCCAGCTCCTCGGCCACGCTGTCCAGCGCGCCCTGGGCGATCTCCAGCGTGACGAAGGCCTGCACGTCGAAGCCGGCCGCGGTGACGTCGAGGTGCGGGTCGTAGGAGGCGATCACCCCGGCCTGCTCCATCCGGCCGATCCGCGCCTGCACGGTCGCCCGCGCCACCCTGGTGCGCCGGGAGAGTTCGAGGATGCCCGCCTTCTGGTACTCGTGCATGGCGGCGAGGATGGCCAGATCGAGTTCGTCCAGCCGGGCCCGGCTCTTCGTCATGCTATTCATTCTGCCAAGGAAAACCAGGTGATCGCTGGGCCGAGCTACCGGCATGTCCACGATTCTCCGGCGAGCTTGCCGAGCTGCGGCGGTGCGCGGTCTCGTAGGGCGATGACCGTGGAACCGATTCCCAGCGACCGGGAACTGCGCACCCTCGTCGGGCTGGTCGACCACGACCCCGGCGCCGACCCCTTCCCGGTGATCGGCTGGGACGCCCTGGTCTGGGTCGTCGGCAACGCCACCCAGGCCGCGCACTTCCTGCGCAGCGCCTTCGGCATGCGGCTCGTCGCCTACTCCGGCCCGGAGACCGGCAACCGCGACCACAAGGCCTTCGTGCTGCGCGCGGGCGCGGCCCGGTTCGTGGTGACCGGCGCGGTCGACCCGGCCAGCCCGCTGGCCGCGCACCACCGCGAGCACGGCGACGGCATCGTCGACATCGCGCTGGAGGTGCCGGACGTGGACCGCTGCGTGCGCACCGCCCGCGCCCGCGGCGCCACCGTGCTGACCGAACCGCACGACGAGACCGACGAGTTCGGCACCGTCCGGGTGGCCGCGCTCGCCGCCTACGGCGACACCAGGCACAGCCTCGTCGACCGCTCCCGCTACGACGGCCCGTACCGCCCCGGCTTCGTCGCGCGCACCGGCGGCCTCGCGGGCCCACCGGCCTTCCTCGCCGTCGACCACGTGGTCGGCAATGTGGAGCTGGGCCGGATGGACCGCTGGGCGGGGTTCTACCGCGACGTCATGGGATTCACCGATCTGGCCGAGTTCATCGGCGACGACATCGCCACCGAGTACTCGGCGCTGATGAGCAAGGTGGTGGCGAACGGCAACCACCGGGTGAAGTTCCCGCTGAACGAGCCCGCGCCCGGGCGCAGGCGCTCGCAGATCGACGAGTTCCTGGAGTACTACCGCGGGCCCGGCGTGCAGCACGTCGCGCTGGCCACCGCCGACATCCTCGCCGCCGTCGACGCCCTGCGCGCGCAGGGCATCGAGTTCCTGGACACCCCGCCCGCCTACTACCGCGATCCCGAGCTGCGCGCGCGGATCGGGCGGGTCCGCGTGCCGGTCGCGGAGCTGGAGCGCCGCGGCATCCTGGTCGACCGGGACGAGGACGGCTACCTGCTGCAGATCTTCACCCGCCCGCTCGGCGACCGCCCCACCGTCTTCTTCGAGCTGATCGAGCGGCACGGCTCGCTCGGCTTCGGCAAGGGCAACTTCCGGGCGCTCTTCGAGGCGATCGAGCGGGAGCAGGAGGCGCGGGGCAATCTGTGAACCGGTGCCGCGCCCGGCACTCGGTACAGTTCGTGGCATGCGGATCAAGTGGGCGGCGGTCGCGGCGGCAGCCGTGGCACTCGCGGTCGCGGGCTGCGGTTCCGGGGACAGCTCCGAGCAGACCGGCCCCACCCGGCCTGCGCCCAAGGTGGTCGAGCTGGGGCCGTTCGTCGGCGAGTGCGGCAATGTCACCGATACCGAGATCCGCGACGTCGGCGGGATCGGGCAGGTCACCCGGGTGTTCCGGAACGCCGTCGGCTGCAACTGGCAGGCGGGCGGGTTCGGCTCGGCCAGCATCACCTTCGCCTCCTACCGGGGCAGCCCGATCGAGCGCGAGCGGGCCTGGGTGACGGTGAACGGCCGCGCCCCCGAGCAGATCGAGGTGGCCGGGAAGCCCGGCTTCGCCGCGCTCGACCCCGGCGGCTCCATCTGCGACCTCGCCATCCAGCTCGGCGACGACTTCTTCGAGTGGTCCACCAACCTCGGGCCGTTCGTCACCGGCAACCCCTGCGACCGGAGCCGGGCGCTGGCCGAGTTGACGCTCCAGCGGATCCGGTGAGGCGGGCCATGCGACACGCTCGAGTTCCCCGGCTGCGCGCGGCCGCGGTCGCGCTGGTCGTCGCCGCCGCGGTGGGCGGCTGCGGCCAGGTGATCCCGGGCACGCCGCTCGGCGTCGGCGAGAGCCAGCCGGTCGACACCAGGCTGGACAAGCTGCTCCGCGAGTGCGAGATCCTGAGCCACCAGCAGATCGGCGACGCGGTGGGTGAGGGCGTCATCCCGCAGGACTCCTTCTTCGGCGCGGTCTGCATGTGGGACCTGGTCGGCGCGCCCGGCGGCGACGGCATGGCCACCCTGAACTGGTACGAGAACGGCTCGCTCGGCAACGAGAAGCAGACCAACAACAAGCTCGGCTACGAGACCGAGAACGTCACCGTGGACAGCGCGCTGGTGCTGCAGATCCGGCGGCCCAACGACCCGGACTCGTGCGGCATGGTGGCCAGCGCGCCGGACAACGGCGTCATCGGCTGGTGGCTCAACTACCGCTCCGGCTCCAGCCACCCCGACCCGTGCGAGGCGGTCCGGAAACTCATGGCGCTGACCCTGAACCTGGCCCGCTGACCACCCCGTTTCGACCTTTCTCGAGGTCGCGGGTATTGTGGACGGCTGTGCCCGGAAGGTAGCGGGCAGGTTCGTGTGCAGACGTAGGCCAGCGAGAGCGGCCGACCCCTCAGGTGTGCCTGGAATCCGGGGTTCCGTACCGCGCGCGACACGCCCGACCCCGGGACGCGAGAAATGGGGTCGGACGTGCAGCTGAGCCATGAAGTTCCCGTACCGCGATAACAACTGAGGAAAGCCGGTCTATGCCAACCATCAACCAGCTGGTCCGCAAGGGTCGCCGTGACAAGGTCGCCAAGACCAAGACCGCGGCGCTCAAGGGGAGCCCCCAGCGCCGTGGCGTGTGCACCCGCGTGTACACCACGACCCCCAAGAAGCCGAACTCCGCGCTCCGCAAGGTTGCGCGTGTTCGCCTGACCAGCGCGATCGAGGTCACGGCGTACATCCCCGGTGAAGGCCACAACCTGCAGGAGCACTCGATGGTGCTCGTCCGCGGCGGTCGTGTGAAGGACCTGCCCGGTGTGCGCTACAAGATCATCCGCGGCTCGCTCGATACCCAGGGCGTGAAGAACCGCAAGCAGGCCCGCAGCCGCTACGGCGCCAAGAAGGAGAAGAGCTGATATGCCGCGCAAGGGTCCCGCTCCCAAGCGTCCGTTGATCAACGACCCGGTCTACGGGTCGCCGCTGGTCACCCAGCTGGTCAACAAGATTCTCCTGGACGGCAAGAAGTCCACCGCCGAGCGCATCGTCTACGGTGCGCTGGAGCAGGCGCGGGAGAAGACCGGCACCGACCCGGTCGTCACCCTCAAGCGCGCGCTGGACAACGTCAAGCCCGCCCTCGAGGTGAAGCCCCGCCGCGTCGGCGGCGCCACCTACCAGGTGCCGATCGAGGTCCGCCCCGGTCGCTCCAACACCCTGGCGCTGCGCTGGCTGGTCAACTACTCGCGCGCGCGCCGGGAGAAGACCATGGTCGAGCGGCTGGCCAACGAGCTGCTCGACGCGAGCAACGGCCTCGGCGCCTCGGTCAAGCGCCGCGAGGACACGCACAAGATGGCCGAGTCCAACCGGGCCTTCGCGCACTACCGCTGGTGATTCCTGCCCGGCCCGTCATCGCTGTCGGGGCCGGCAGGCTCACGGTCGAGAACCGGGCATTTCGGTGCCCGTTCCGGCGTTGACAACCGAAGACTCAACCCAGAGAGCAGAGCGGGGAAGATTTCCGTGGCACAGGACGTGCTCACCGACCTGAACAAGGTCCGCAACATCGGCATCATGGCGCACATCGATGCCGGTAAGACCACCACTACCGAACGCATCCTCTTCTACACCGGTATCACGTACAAGATCGGTGAGGTCCACGACGGCGCGGCCACGATGGACTGGATGGAGCAGGAGCAGGAGCGTGGTATCACCATCACCTCCGCCGCGACCACGTGCTTCTGGAAGAACAACCAGATCAACATCATCGACACCCCCGGGCACGTCGACTTCACCGTCGAGGTGGAGCGGTCGCTGCGGGTGCTCGACGGTGCCGTGGCCGTGTTCGACGGCAAGGAGGGCGTCGAGCCCCAGTCCGAGCAGGTGTGGCGTCAGGCCGACAAGTACGACGTGCCGCGGATCTGCTTCGTCAACAAGATGGACAAGCTCGGCGCGGACTTCTACTTCACCGTGCGCACCATCGAGGAGCGCCTCGGCGCCAAGCCGCTGGTGCTGCAGCTGCCGATCGGCGCCGAGGACACCTTCGAGGGCATCGTCGACCTGGTCGAGAACAACGCCAAGGTTTGGCGCGGCGAGACCAAGCTCGGCGAGGAGTACGAGGTCGTCGAGATCCCGGACGACCTGAAGGAGCGCGCCGAGGAGTACCGCACCGCGCTGCTGGAGACCGTCGCCGAGTCCGACGAGGCGCTGCTGGAGAAGTTCTTCGGCGGCGAGGAGCTCTCCATCGAGGAGATCAAGGGCGCCATCCGCAAGATGACGGTGGCCTCCGAGCTCTACCCGGTGCTCTGCGGCTCCGCGTTCAAGAACAAGGGCGTGCAGCCCATGCTGGACGCGGTCATCGACTACCTCCCCTCGCCGCTGGACGTGGAGAACACCACGGGCCACGTCCCCGGCAAGGAAGAGGAGCTGCTGACCCGCAAGCCGGATGCCACCGAGCCGTTCGCGGCGCTGGCGTTCAAGATCGCGGTGCACCCCTTCTTCGGCAAGCTGACCTACGTCCGGGTGTACTCGGGCAAGGTCGACTCCGGCGCCCAGGTGATCAACTCCACCAAGGGCAAGAAGGAGCGGCTCGGCAAGCTGTTCCAGATGCACTCCAACAAGGAGAACCCGGTCGGCGCGGCCTCCGCGGGGCACATCTACGCGGTCATCGGCCTGAAGGACACCACCACCGGTGACACCCTCGCCGATCCGCAGAACCAGATCGTGCTGGAGTCCATGACCTTCCCGGACCCGGTCATCGAGGTCTCGATCGAGCCCAAGACCAAGTCCGACCAGGAGAAGCTGGGCACCGCGATCCAGCGGCTCTCGGAGGAGGACCCGACCTTCTCGGTCAAGCTGGACCAGGAGACCGGCCAGACCGTCATCGGCGGCATGGGCGAGCTGCACCTGGACATCCTGGTGGACCGGATGCGCCGCGAGTTCAAGGTCGAGGCGAACGTCGGCAAGCCGCAGGTGGCCTACCGCGAGACGCTCACCAAGACCGTCGAGAAGCTCGAGTACACGCACAAGAAGCAGACCGGTGGCTCCGGCCAGTTCGCGAAGGTCATCATCGCGCTCGCGCCGTTCGTCGGCGAGGACGGTGCGACCTACGAGTTCGAGAACAAGGTCACCGGTGGCCGCGTGCCGCGCGAGTACATCCCGTCGGTGGACGCCGGTATCCAGGACGCCATGCAGTACGGCGTGCTCGCCGGGTACCCGCTGGTCAACATCAAGGCCACGCTGCTCGACGGCGCGTACCACGACGTCGACTCCTCGGAGATGGCGTTCAAGATCGCCGGCGCGCAGGCCCTGAAGGAAGCGGCCCGCAAGGCCGGTCCGGTCATCCTCGAGCCGCTGATGGCGGTCGAGGTGATCACGCCCGAGGACTACATGGGCGATGTGATCGGCGACCTGAACTCCCGCCGTGGCCAGATCCAGGCCATGGAGGAACGCAGTGGTGCCCGTGTCGTCAAGGCGCTGGTTCCGCTCTCGGAGATGTTCGGCTACATCGGTGACCTGCGGTCGAAGACCCAGGGCCGGGCGAACTACTCCATGGTGTTCGATTCGTACGCGGAGGTTCCGGCCAACGTGTCGAAGGAGATCATCGCCAAGGCGACCGGCGAGTAAAACGCTCCCGGGCGTACGCAATACCCTTTCCCCGTGTAAGTGCGGGGGAGACCACCGCACTGCTGCAACTGCACGCACCAAGACAGTCCAGGAGGACACAAAGTGGCGAAGGCGAAGTTCGAGCGGACGAAGCCGCACGTCAACATCGGCACCATCGGTCACGTCGACCACGGCAAGACCACGCTGACCGCGGCGATCACCAAGGTGCTGGCCGACAAGTACCCGGATCTGAACGCGGCCTTCGCGTTCGACCAGATCGACAAGGCGCCGGAGGAGAAGGCTCGTGGTATCACGATCAACATCTCCCACGTCGAGTACCAGACGGAGAAGCGGCACTACGCCCACGTCGACGCCCCGGGCCACGCCGACTACATCAAGAACATGATCACCGGTGCGGCGCAGATGGACGGCGCCATCCTGGTCGTGGCGGCCACCGACGGCCCGATGCCGCAGACCCGCGAGCACGTGCTGCTCGCCCGCCAGGTCGGCGTGCCCTACATCCTGGTCGCGCTGAACAAGTCGGACATGGTCGACGACGAGGAGATCCTCGAGCTCGTCGAGATGGAGGTCCGCGAGCTGCTGGCCGCGCAGGAGTTCGACGAGGAGGCGCCCGTCGTGCGCGTCTCCGGCCTGAAGGCGCTCGAGGGCGACGAGAAGTGGGTCAAGTCCGTCGAGGAGCTCATGGACGCGGTCGACGAGTCCATCCCGGACCCGGTCCGTGAGACCGAGAAGCCGTTCCTCATGCCGATCGAGGACGTCTTCACCATCACCGGGCGTGGCACCGTCGTCACCGGTCGCGTCGAGCGCGGCATCGTGAACGTGAACGAAGAGGTCGAGATCGTCGGCATCAAGGAGAAGACGACCAAGACCACGATCACCGGCATCGAGATGTTCCGCAAGCTGCTCGACCAGGGCCAGGCGGGCGACAACGTCGGCCTGCTGGTCCGCGGCATCAAGCGCGAGGACGTGGAGCGCGGCCAGGTCGTCATCAAGCCGGGCACCACCACCCCGCACACCGAGTTCGAGGGCCAGGCGTACATCCTGTCGAAGGACGAGGGCGGCCGCCACACCCCGTTCTTCAACAACTACCGCCCGCAGTTCTACTTCCGCACCACCGACGTGACCGGCGTCGTGACCCTCCCCGAGGGCACCGAGATGGTCATGCCGGGCGACAACACCGAGATGAGCGTCAAGCTCATCCAGCCGGTCGCCATGGAAGAGGGCCTGCGCTTCGCGATCCGCGAGGGTGGCCGCACCGTCGGTGCCGGTCGCGTCGTCAAGATCGTCAAGTGATGTCCTGACATCGCGGTTCGAGCGGCGTCGCCCCTGCGGGGGCGGCGCCGTTCGGCGTTTCCGGGCCGCATCGACGGTGCTGACCACCAACCAAGCACTTGCTAGGGTGATAGCTACCTCGTTCCAGGTATGATAACGGCATTCTCGAGAATGGAGAACGCGATGACCGCACCGATCGTGATCGTCGGCGCAGGCCTTGCCGGGCTGCGAACCGCAGAGGAGCTGCGGCGGGCCGGGTACGAGGGCGGCCTCGTCCTGGTCGGCGACGAGGACCGGCCGCCGTACGACCGCCCGCCGCTGTCCAAGCAGTTCGTGCGCGGCGAGGTCGAGGACACGGCGCTGCGACCGCCCGAGTTCTTCACCGAGAAGCAGATCGAGCTGCGCTTGGGGGTGGCGGCCGCCGGGGTGGACACCGCGCACCGCAGGCTGCTGCTCGCCGACGGGACCGAGCTGGAGTACGCGCACCTGGTGATCGCCACCGGGCTGCGGCCGCGCAGGCTCACCGGGCTGCCCGAGCTGGACGGGATCCATGTGCTGCGTTCGCACGACGACGCGGCAGGGCTGCGGGCCGCGGTGGGCTCGGCGCGCAGCGCGCTGGTGATCGGGGCCGGGTTCATCGGCTGCGAGGTGGCGGCGTCGTTCCGGGCCGAGGGGCTGGACGTGATCCTGGTCGAGCCGCAGGCCGCGCCGCTGGCCGGGGTGCTCGGCGCGCAGGTCGGTGAGCGGGTGGCGGAGATGCACCGGGCCAAGGGGGTGGATGTGCGCTGCGGGCTCGGCGTCGCGCTGCTGCACGCCGACGAGAACGGCGCGGTGCGCGGGGCGGAGCTCAGCGACGGCAGCGAGGTCGCGGCCGACCTGGTGGTCTTCGGGGTCGGGTCGCGGCCGGAGGTGGAGTGGCTGGCCGAGTCCGGGATCGAGCTGGCGCCCGCGGGGTCGGGCGGCGGGGTGCTCGCCGACGAGCACGGGCGTACCTCGGCGGCGGGGGTCTGGGTCGCCGGTGACGTGGCGGCCTGGCGGAACGCGACCGGGGCGCACCGGCGGATGGAGCACTGGACCAGCGCGGGCGAGCAGGCGCGGGTGGTCGCGCTGCACATCCTGGCCGAGCTGGTGCCTGGCAGCGAGGTGCCCGCGGTGCCCGCGCAGGTGCCGTACTTCTGGAGTGACCAGTACGAGCTCAAGCTGCAGGCGCTGGGGCGGCCGAGCCCCGCCGACGACCTGCACGTGGAGCCGGGGAACGGGCACGCCTTCATCGCGTACTACTCGCGGGACGGCATCCTCACCGCGGTGGTCGGCGCCGGGATGGCCGGGAAGGTCATGAAGGCGCGCGGGAAGATCGCCGCGGGCGCGCGGGTCGCGGACGTGCTCGCGCCCGCCTGAGCGGAAGCCGCCGCAGGGGCGGGCGCGCCTGCCGCTGCTCCGCGCACCCGACCGCGCTGCGGGCTGTGCCGGGGCGGGCGGGCTCGGGCCGGGGCGAGGGCATCCGGGCCCTGTAATACGGTGATCGGGTGATCGTGGCGCTCATCGATTCGGGGCTCGGCCTGCTGCCGACGGCGGCGTGGCTGCGCAAACTGCGCCCGGACGTGGACCTGCTGCTCCAGCTCGACCCGGACGGCGCGCCCTGGGGGCCGAAGCCGGAGGCGTGGACGGTGCAGCGGGTGCTCGACACCGCCGCCGACTCGCTGGCGCTCGGGGCAGAGGTGATCGTGCTGCCGTGCAACACCGCCAGCGTGACCGCGCTGGCGCAGCTGCGCGAGATGGTCGGGCCGGAGGTGCCGGTGGTGGGCACCGTGCCCGCCATCAAACCCGCCGCGGCGGAGTGCCGCTCGGTGGCGGTCTGGGCCACCGCGGCCACCACCGCCAGCCGGTACCAGGCCGATCTCATCGCCCGGTTCGGCGGCGATGCCGATGTGGTCGGGATCGCCTGCCACGGCCTCGCCGA
This sequence comes from Nocardia sp. NPDC057353, assembly GCF_042667085.1. Classification (NCBI taxonomy): domain Bacteria; kingdom Bacillati; phylum Actinomycetota; class Actinomycetes; order Mycobacteriales; family Nocardiaceae; genus Nocardia; species Nocardia sp. NPDC057353. The sequence continues at coordinate 138,478 of NZ_JBHVAK010000003.1, read as the reverse complement.
CTCCATCGACCGCGGTGAGCTCGCGGCCGCGCGCCGGGCCATCGCCTCGGCCGCCGAGCGCACCCCGGAGGGGGTCGAGGGCGTCGTGCTCGGCTGCACGCACTACCCGCTCATGGCGGACGAGATCCTGGCCGCGCTCCCCGCCGGGGTGCGGCTCTTCGACAGCGCGCCCGCGGTGGCCGCGCAGACGGTGCGGCGGATGGATGAGCTGGGGCGGCCGAGCACCGGCAACGGGACCATCCTGGTGCGCACCAGCGGGCGCCCCGGGCCGCTGCCGCCGAGCGCGGGGGCCTTCGAGTCCGGTCGATTCCTCGGCGCCGGGCTGCCGTGACGCCGGGTGCCCGGCCCGGCCGGGGCCGCGAGGCGCGCGGCGACCGGGTCGGATCGGCCGCTGCCGAGATCCGAGGTTCGGCGGGACCGGATTCGGCCGATGCGGTGCGGGAAGCGCTGCGGGAGCATGCCGACCCGCGCGACGCCGATGGTGCGCGGCGGTTCTTCAAGACCGGGCCGGGGGAGTACGGCGAGGGCGATGTCTTCATCGGGGTGCGGGTGCCCGCCACCAGGAAGGTCGCCAAGGTCTTCGCCGCGCTGCCGCTGGAGCAGGTCGAGGAGCTGCTGGCGAGCCCGGTGCACGAGGAGCGGCTGGCCGCGCTGTTCATCCTGAACCGGCGCTCCGAGCTCGCCGCCCGACCGCGCACCGGCGACGAGGCGACCCAGCGCGCGATCGTCGAGCTGTACCTGGCGGCGGTGCGCGGCGGCCGGGTGAACAACTGGGACCTGGTCGACGCCTCCGCCGAGCACATCCTCGGCCGCTGGCTCCTCGACCGCCCGCGGGACCTGCTCGTCGAGCTCGCCGCCGGGTCGCTCTGGGAGCGCCGCACCGCCCTGCTCAGCACCTTCGCCTTCATCAAGGCGGGCGACCCGAGCACCACCTTCGACCTGGTCGAGCTGCTGCTGCCGGACCGCCGCGACCTGCTGCAGAAGGCCTCCGGCTGGATGCTCCGCGAGGTCGGCAAGCGGGTGGACCGCGCCGTGCTCACCGCGTTCCTCGATCAGCACGCCGCGGCGATGGGCCGCACCGCGCTCAGCTACGCCACCGAGCACCTCGACCCGGCCGAGCGCGCCGGGTACCGCGCCCTGCGCTGACGCACCGGCCCCGGCGCGGACGCGGTGGTGTCAGAACTGGATGCGCAAGCGGTCGGTGGTCGGCCGCGCCTGGCAGCCGAGGATGTACCCGTTCTCGATGTCCTCCGGGTCGAGGATCTCGGCATTGTCCATCTCGACCTTGCCCTCCAGCACGGTGCAGGCGCAGGAGCCGCACTCGCCCTCCTGGCAGGAGTAGGGCACGTCGAGGCCCTTGTCGAGCATGATGTCGACCAGCGTCTGCTTGCGCGGCCAGCGCAGCTCGTGCACCTCGCCGTCGAGCTCCACCTCGACGGTGGCGGCGTCCGCGGCGTCCTCCGCGCTCACCTCGGCGGCGACGTGCTCGGCGAAGGGGTCGCCCGCGAGCGAGTTGAACACCTCGGCGTGCGTGCGGGTGCGCGGGACGCCGAGCGTGCCGAGCGCGTCGTGCACCCGGTCCATGAAGGCCTTGGGGCCGCACATGAAGGCGTGGTGCTCGGTGTAGGGCGCCACCAGCCCGGCCAGCTGCTCGGTGCTGGGCAGCCCCTGCAGGCTCTCCAGCCAGTGCAGCACGGTGAGCCGGGTGGGGTGCTGCTGCGCCAGCTCGCGCAGCTCCTCGGCGAAGATCACCGAGGCGGCGTCACGGTTGGCATAGACCAGCACGATCCGGCCGGAGCCCTGGTCCAGCGCGGACTTGAGGATGGACATGACCGGCGTTATCCCGCTGCCCGCGCCGAAGAGCAGCAGGTCGGCATCGAGATCCGCGGGGGTGAAGACGCCGGAGGGGGGAAGCACCTCCAGCTCGTCGCCCGCCTTGACGTTGTCGCAGACCCAGTTGGAGCCGTAGCCGCCGTCGGTGCGCTTCACCGTCACCTTGGGCGCCTCGTCGGTATGCGGCGAGCTGGCCAGGGAGTAGCAGCGCGCCACCGAGCCGGTGCGGTCGCTGGGGATGCGCAGGGTCAGGAACTGGCCCGGCTTGTAGTGGAACTTCTCGCGCAGCTCCTCGGGTACCTCGAAGACGAGCGAGCAGGCGTCGGCCGTCTCCGCGACGACCGCGGCGACGCGCAGCACGGCCGAACGCGAACCATGGGGGACCTCGACGGTGGTCATGTCGTCCTTTCCGGACCCGGCGGCGCCGGGTGGGGAGCGAAAACTAGAACGTGTTGCAGTTTTATCCTACGTCGGCGCGCGGTCGGCGGACAAGCTGGGCCTCCAGCCCGGCCACGAGCACGTCCATGCCGAAGTCGTAGGAGTAGCGGCCGCGCAGGTCCGCGATGTAGCGGCTGGCCCGCGCCACCGGCTCCGGCAGCGTGACGTCCTGCGGAGAGTAGCGGTCGCGCGGGTTCACCCGGCTGCGGCCGAAGAGGTAGGTGTGGATGGTGGCGTAGGCGGCGAGCACGTTGCGGTCGTCGAAGCCCGCGTCGACCAGGATCTCCATGATGGCGGTGATCAGGTCCAGCTGTTTGCCGAGCATCTGCTCCAGCAGGATGTCGCCGAGCCCCGGGTGCTTGCGCAGCTTCTCGTCGATCTGGTCGATGAGGTCGCGCAGCCGCACCTGCCACACCCCGGAATCCGGCGGTGGCGTGCGGAGTCCGGTGAGCGCGGCGGTGGCGACCAGGTCGAGCAGCTCGCGCTTGTCGGCCACGTAGTAGTAGGGCGCCATCGGCGAGACGCCGAGTTCGCGGGAGAGTCGCCGCATGGAGAGCTTCTCCACGCCGTCCTGGCGGACCACCCGCAGCGCGGCCTCGACGATCTCGGCCTCCGACAGCGAACTGCCCGCGCCGCCCGCCTGCGTACGTCCGACTCCCATGCCACCTCTACCGCCGCGGATGTGTGCCACCCGTCACTCGCCGTTCACCTGCGTTCCCACCCGAAGTCTAGAACCCGCGCGGGGGCAGCGGTTCCGCGCGCGGCGGCCCCGGTCAACCGGTGCGACGGGGCGATGCCGCGTTCACCCGGTGGGCGCCGCTTCCGGCCCTACTGTAACGTGTTGCAGTTTCCCTGCCGCAGCCGCGGGTTGCCCGGCGTGTGCCGGGGGATGCGCCGCGGTCCGGCCGATGCACGCAGGTCACGGCGGCCGATGATGCCCGCGCGGCCGATTCGGCCTAGCATCGCAGGAATGCGCCACGATCGCCTGCCCGACGGATTCGGGGTGCGGATCGATCCGCGGGTACGCGCATTCTCCGGGGGTCGGATCCTGATCGGCGGGTCGCCCGCCCGGTTGCTCCGGCTCGCGCCGGAGGCCGCCGCCATGATCGGCGACGGCTACCTGGAGGTCACCGACCAGCGCTCGGCCGGGGTCGCGCGGCGGCTGCTCGACTCCGGGGTCGGCAATCCGCGCCCCCGGCTGCTCCCCTCGCCGGAGCAGGTGACGGTGGTGGTGCCGCTGCGCGACAACGCCGCCGGGCTCGACCGGTTGCTGGCCGGGCTCTCCGAGCACCACCGGGTGATCGTGGTGGACGACGGCTCGGCCGAGCCGGTGCCCGCGCCGGAGCACCGGGCGGCGGTCACGGTGCTGCGGCACGAGCGGGCGCTCGGGCCGTCGGCGGCGCGCAATGCCGGGCTGCGCGCCGCGGGAACCGAGTACGTGGCCTTCCTGGACAGCGACGTGGTGCCGCGCGCCGGGTGGCTGGAGGTCATGCTCGGGCACTTCAGCGACCCCGAGGTGGCGCTGGTGGCGCCGCGCATCGTCGCGCTCGACCCGAAGGCCAATGCGCTCGCGCGCTACGAGCACTCGCGGTCGTCGCTGGACCTGGGGCGGCGCGAGGCCGCGGTGCGCTCGAACACGGTGGTGAGCTACGTGCCGAGCGCCGCGCTGCTGGTTCGCAGGCAGGCGCTGCTCGACGCGGGCGGCTTCGACGAGGACATGCGGGTGGCGGAGGACGTCGACCTCTGCTGGCGGCTGGAGCGCGCGGGCAGGCGGCTGCGGTACGAGCCCGCCGCCAGGGTGGCGCACGACCACCGGGTGAGCTTCCGCTCCTGGTTCGCGCGCAGGCGGTACTACGGCACCGGCGCCGCGCCGCTGGCCGAGCGGCACCGGGAGCTGGTCTCCCCGCTGACGCTGCCCGCGTGGACCGTGCTGGCCGCGGTGCTCTTCGCCAGCGGCACCAGGCTCGGCGCGGCGGGCGGGTTCGCCACGCTGTTCGCGGCCGGGCTGCGGCTGCGCCGGGCGCTGGCCGGGCTGGACAACCCGAACCGGATCGCGGCCATCTACGTCAGCAGGGGGTTCGCGGCCGGGGTCTGGCGGATCGCCTCCGCGGTGTGCAGGCACTACTGGCCGGTGACGGTGCTCGCGGTGCTGGCCTCGCGCCGGATCCGCCGGGTCGCGCTGCTGCTCGCCGTCGGCGAGGGGCTGGTGGACTGGTACACGCACTACCAGCGCGACGGCCTCGACCCGGTGCGGTACCTGGCCTTTAAGCGGCTGGACGACATCGCCTACGGCTCCGGGCTCTGGCTCGGGGCGTACCGGGCCCGCAGCGCGGCCGCGCTGCTGCCGGTGCTGCGCTTCCGGATGGGCTGAGCCGTGCGGCCGGAGCCTGCCACGCTGGTCGTCGGGGCGGGCACCGCGGGCTGCGTGGTCGCCGCCGGGCTGAGCGCGGACCCGGCGCAGACCGTGCTGGTCCTGGAGGCGGGCCCGGTCTGGCGCACCCCCGAGCAGGCGCCGCCCGGGCTGCTCGACGCCGCGACCCTGCCGCTCGACCCCGGCGCGCCGTGGCTGCGGCACTACCCGGCCGTTCTCGGCCACGCCGCTGGCGCCCCCGTCGCCGCCACCCTGGTGCGCGGTGCCGCGCTCGGCGGATCCGGCGCGGTGAACGGCGCCTACTTCATCCGCCCGCCCGCCGCCGACCTCGCGGCCTGGGCGGCGCTGGTCGGCGCCGACACCTGGAGCGCCGCGCAGCTGGCCCCGGTCTTCGCTGCGATCGAGACCGACCTCGACTTCGGCACGGCCCCGCACCACGGCGCCGACGGCCCGATCCCGGTGCGCCGCCCGGCCGCGCCGGACGACCCCTTCGCCGCGGCCGCGGTGGCCGCGGGCTTCCCCGCGGTGCCGGACTGGAACGACCCGGCCGCCCCGGCCACCGGCGTCGGCCCGGTGCCGTGCTCGCTGGCCGGGCCGCTGCGCGCGGACACCGGCTCGCGCTACCTGCTCCCCGCGCTGCACCGCCCGAACCTCACGCTGCGCGGCGGCACCGAGGTCACCCGGCTGCTCGTCGAGCGCGGCCGGGTCGCCGGGGTGCACACCGCGACCGAGGTGGTCCGCGCGGGCCGGGTGGTGCTCTGCGCGGGCGCCATCGAAACGGCGGCGCTGCTGCTGCGCTCCGGGATCGGCCCGCCGGACGAGCTGCGCGGTGCCGGGATCGAGCCGGTGCTGGCGGCGCCGGTCGGGCGGCACTGCGCCGACCACCCCGAGGTCGGGCTCGACTACCGGCTCGACGGCGGGCGCGCAGGCGCGGTGGCGCTGGAGACCGTGCTGGAGCTGGACGGGGTCGAGCTGCGGCCGTACGCCCTGGAGTTCGCGCCGGGAACGCGCCGGATCGGGGTCGCGCTCATGCGCCCGGCTACCACCGGCACGCTCCGGGTGCGCACCGCCGACCCCGCGGTGCCCCCTGTGATCGAACACAACCACCTGGCCGCCGCGACCGACCGGCGGCGGCTGCTCGACGGCCTCGGGATCGCGGCCGGGCTGCTGTCTCGGATGGCAGGCGCCCGGGGCGCGGCGGCCCCGCCCGCGGCGGCCGAACTGCCCGCGAACCTCACCACTTCGCAACATCTGGCCGGTTCCTGTCGCATGGGGAGGCAGGATGACGACCATGCGGTGGTGGACCGGATGGGACGGCTGTACGGCCTGGACGATCTGTGGATCGCCGACCTGTCGATCGTGCCGGTGGCGCTCGCCCGCGGACCGCAGGCGACGGTCGTCGCGCTCGCGGAAACGATCGCTGTCGGCATGCGCGGATAATCTGAACGACTAATAGGTCACAATTTCTCCGCAGCCTTTCCCGTTGTGAGGTGCAGGACAAAGAAGCCATCCGCCTCGGCGAGAACCTACGCGCCGGTACAGTTTGGGGGGGAAAGAAAGGCTAATGGTCAGCAATCTTGCGGGTGGGCGACCTCACGGACAGGAAGAGGACGCCGCGACCCGACCGCGCGAAGGTTCGCCTGCGGAGCACGGCTCCGAGCTGGGTGCGCTGGAGGCCTATGCCGCGCAGGCCCACGGGTATCTCGGCGCGGGCGGCGAGCAGCTGTCGCAGCTCGCCGGTCTGCTGCGCCCCCTCGTCCTGGAATCGTGGTTGCGGAGCGTTCGCGGGGGGATCGATCCGCTCGACCCGGTGGACGGCCGCGGGCTGCGCGGCGCCGACCTGCAGCGCTACCGGGAGGCGCACCCGATCGCGGTGCTCATGCCGCTCATCGACAAGCTGCTCGTGCAGGACGCCGCGCGCTCCGGGCTCATCGTGGTGGTCGCGGACCAGTTCGGCCGGGTGCTCACCGTGCACGGCAACGCGGACCTGGTCGCCGCGGTCGCCGAGATCGGGCTGCGCGCGGGCGACGACCTGAGCGAGCGCCGGGTCGGCACCGGCGCGGTCGGGCTGGTGGTGCGCACCGGGCGGGCCGCCTGGATCCACGGCCCCGAGCACTACCTGCACCGCATGCACCAGCTCACCGGCGCGGCCGCCCCGGTGCACGCGCCGGACGGCAGGCTGGTCGGGGTGCTGATGATCGCGGGCGGTGTGCGGGTGGCGCGGCCGGAGATCCTGGCCCTGGTCAAGGCCGCCGCGACCGCCGCCGAGATGGACCTGGTGCTGCGCGCCATGCGGGCCGAGCGGCACGGCTCCCCGGACGACCAGGGCGCCGCCGCGCCGATCGGCAGGCTCGGGCTCGACGTGCTCGGCCTCGGCCAGCCGCAGCTCACCACGCCGACCGGCCGGGTGCTGCTCTCGCAGCGCCACGCCGAGATCCTACTGCTGCTCACCGAGCACCCCGAGGGGCTCGGCGCGGACCACCTCGCGCTGCTGCTCGACGACACCGACCTGGACAACGGCACCATCCGGGCGGCCATGTCCCGGCTGCGCGCGGTGGTCGGCCCCGCCGTCTTCGGCTCCAGGCCGTACCGGCTGCGCAGCCACGTGGCCACCGATGTGGAGGCGCTGCGCGCCGCGCTCGACTCCGGCGACGTCGAGGCCGCGCTCCGGCTCTACACCGGGCCGGTGCTGCCCCGCTCGAACGCGCCGGGCATCCTCGACATCCGCGACGAGCTGCGGGTGCGGCTGCGCGCGGCGGTGCTGAACTCCGGCGACTCGGCCGTGCTGCGCCGCTGGACCGCGGGGCCCGACGGCCGCGACGACGCCGACGCCTGGGTGGCATATCGCGCCACCGTCGACCGCGAATCTCCGCTGTACGCGCAGATCGAGGCCAAGATCCGGGTGCTCGATCGCAGGCTCGGCGCCGATGCAACGCGGATGCAACGTTTCGCCCCATAGTCTCGGCAGCCGCCGGTGCTACAGGTCACATTTTCACCGTGGCTGTGGTCCGCAACACCCTTGTGCCCGGATTGTCCGGGCCACCCCGACGACTTCTGGACATTTGCCCAGGTTTTTTGGATGAAAAAGTTCCGTTTTTTTCAGACAGCACATAGTGTCCAATGCGCGGACCGAATCCGTGTGAGGTAGGCAACAGGTCGCGGTGACGACACCCGTGACGCGATGGTGAGGAGTCAGGACAGCTGAACCGGCCCCGGCGGGCGGACACCGCCGGGGTGGTGGCCACCGGGAGGCGGCCACCGATTCGTTCACATTCGAGGATCCGCGCGAGCCCCTTCGGTAGCTCGCGCAATCAATACCCCGCGGCAGCGCAGGTTTCTTTGTGCTGCCCGAAAACCGTTGCTCGACAGCGGAATCGGTAGCTAGGAGGCTCTGGTGCACGGTACGGAGACGGGTGGGGCCAGCGTGCGGAACGACGGCGGAACCCGACCCACCGAACCCTTCGCGCTCGCCCCCGCGCAGCTCGGTGTCTGGTACGCCCAGCTGCTGGAGCCCGAGGTCCCGATCAACGTCGCCCAGTACGTCGACGTCGAGGGCGAGCTCGACCCCGAGCTGCTGCAGGAGGTCTCCAGGGTCGCGGCCGCGGAGTACGGGTCGGTGCTGGTCCGGGTCGGCGAGCGGGACGGGGTGCCGCTGCAGTTCGTCGACCCCGAGCTCACCGTCGACATCCCCGCCGTCGACCTGCGCGGCCACGCCGACCCGGTGGCCGCCGCGCACGCCTGGATGCGGGCGGACGCCGGGCGCCCGGTCGACCTGCTCCGCGACCGGCTCTTCGCGGGTGCCGCGCTGCGGGTCGGCGAGCGGCGCTGGTTCTGGTACCTGCGGGCCCATCACATCGTGCTCGACGGATTCGGCGCGCTCACCAACACCACCAGGGTCGCCGCGCTGTACACCGCGCGGGTGGCGGGCACCGAGCCGGAGCCGGTGCGCCCGGGGACGCTGCCCGAGCTCACCGACGGCGAGCTGCGCTACCGGGAGACCAGCCGCTTCGCCACCGACCGCGAGCACTGGGCCGCGCGGGTGGCCGGGCTCGACGAGGCGACCAGCCTGGCCGGGCGCACCGCGCCGCGATCGGCGGGCAACCTCGTCGCGGGCGCCGCGCTGTCGGAGCCGCTGACCGAGCGGCTGACCGCGCTCGCCGCCGCTCACGATGCGACCCTCGCCGTCGTGCTGCTCGCCGGTTTCGCCTGCTACCTGGGCAGACTCACCGACCGCGAGCAGGCGGTGCTGAGCCTGCCGGTGACCGCGCGGACCACCGCGGTGATGCGGCGCTCGGCGGGGATGCTCTCCAATATCGTCCCGCTGCGGCTGCGGGTGGACGGCACTTGGGGCGAGTTGCTGCGCGACACCAGGGTCGAGGTCGCGGGGGCGCTGCGGCACCAGCGCTACCGGCACGAGGACATCCGCCGGGACGCCGAGCGCGAGGGTGCGCCCGCGCGCCGGGCGCTCTTCGGGCCACTGGCCAACATCATGCTCTTCGGCACCGACCTGACGCTCGGCTCGACCACCGGGCGCTATCACGTGATCTCCACCGGGCCGGTGGAGGACCTGAGCCTGAACGTCTACTACGGCGACCGGGACCGGGTGCACATCGACTTCGAGGCGAACCCGAACCTCTACACGCCGGAGGAGGTGGCGCGGCACCACGCGCGGTTCGCCGGGTTCCTGGAGCGGCTGGCCGCGGTGGCGCCGGAGACGCCGCTGGGCGGGGTGCCGGTCAGCACCGAGCTGGAGCGCGAGGCGACCACCAGGAGCTGGAACGAGACCGCGTGGCCGGTGCCCGCCGCCACGCTGCCGGAGCTGTTCCTGGCGCAGGCCGCGCGCACCCCCGATGCCGTCGCGGTGCGGTCGGGCGACGGGGTGCTCAGCTACCGGGAGCTGGCCGAGCGCAGTGCGCGGCTGGGTCGGGCGCTGGTCGCCCGAGGCGCCGGGCCGGAGACCGTCGTGGCGGTGCACCTGCGGCGCTCGCTCGACCTGGTGGTGGCGCTGTACGGAATTCACGCCGCGGGCGTGGCGTACCTGCCGCTCGACCCGGACCACCCGGTCGACCGGACCGCGCACATCCTGCGCACCGCCGCCCCCGCCTGCGTGCTCGTCGCAGACGAGACCCCCCTGCCCGCAGCCGCACTCCTCGCGGGCGCGCTGCCCGCGGCCGTAGTCGCCGCGGGCGCACCGCCTGCGGGCGGCGCATCGGGCTCCGCTGCCGCGGGGGCACCCCCGGTGCTGGATATCGCGGCGGCGATCGCGACCGCGCCGGATGCGGTGGCGCTGCCTGCCGCGCGACCGGAGAACCCGGCGTATGTGCTGTTCACCTCCGGCTCCACCGGCCTCCCGAAGGGAGTGGCGGTATCGCACGCGGCGATCGTGAACCGGCTGGTGTGGATGCAGGAGCAGTACCGGCTCACCGCCGACGACGTGGTGCTGCAGAAGACCCCGGCCACCTTCGACGTGTCGGTGTGGGAGTTCTTCTGGCCGCTGCAGATCGGCGCCACCCTGGTCCTGGCCGACCCGGAGGGGCACCGCGACCCGGCGCACCTGCACGCGGTGATCGCCGCGCACGGCGTCACGGTCGCGCACTTCGTCCCCGCCATGCTGGAGGCCTTCCTCGCGCACCCCGACTTCCCGGCGCGCACCCCCCTGCGGCAGGTCTTCGCCTCCGGCGAGGCGCTGCCCGCCGCCACCGCGCAGCGGCTCCGGCAGCGGACCGGCGCCCGGCTGCACAACCTCTACGGTCCAACGGAGGCGGCGGTCGACGTCACCTTCCACGAGGTGACCGACTGTGACTCCCGTTCGGTACCGATCGGTGCACCGGTCTTCAACACCCGGCTGCACGTGCTCGATTCGAGGCTGCGGCCGGTACCGATCGGGGCTCCGGGCGAGCTGTATCTGTCGGGGGTACAGCTCGCCCGCGGGTACATCGCGAATCCGGGGCTGACCGCGGGCCGGTTCGTGGCCGACCCGTTCGGCGGGCCGGACGCCTGCGCCGCGCCGGGCGGGCGGCTCTACCGCACCGGCGACCTGGTGCGCTGGACCGCGACCGGCGAGCTGGAGTACCTGGGCCGCACCGACTTCCAGGTCAAGCTGCGCGGGCTGCGGATCGAGCTCGGCGAGATCGAGGCGGTGCTGGAGGCGCTGCCCGCGGTGGGCCGCGCGGTCGTGCTCGTGCGCGCCGACGGCGGGGCGGGCGAGCAGCTGGTGGCCTACGCGGTGCCCGCGGGGGCGGCGCCGGTGGAGCCGGGGCAACTCCGCGCGGCGGCGCTCGCGGCGCTGCCGTCGTACATGGTCCCGGCCGCTTTCGTGGTCCTCGACGCGCTCCCGGTGAACGCGTCGGGCAAACTGGATCGGTCGGCGCTCCCCGCGCCGGTCCGCACCGCGCCGGTGCACTCCGCGCCCGTCGGCCCGATCGAGGAGATCGTGGCCGGGGTCTTCGCGGAGGTGCTCGGGCTGCAGCGGGCCGGGCGGGACGACGACTTCTTCACCCTCGGCGGGAACAGCCTCGCGGCCACCAAGGTGGCCGCCAGGCTCGCCGCCGACCTGGACTGCCCGCTCGGCGTCCGCGACCTGTTCACCGCCACAACGGTGCGCGACCTCGCGGAGCTCGTCGAGCGGGCGGGCGGATCCGGCGGCGCGTCCGGTGTCGCGCAGCTGCGGGCGCGGCAACGGCCGCCGCTGGTTCCGTTGTCCCCCGCGCAGCGGCGCATCTGGTTCCTGAACCGGTTCGAGCGCGGCGGCGCGGGGTACAACATGCCCTTCGTGCTGCGGCTCACCGGCGCGGTCGAGCCGGATGCGCTGCGCGCCGCGGTCACCGCCCTGGTCACCAGGCACGAGGTGCTGCGCACCGTCTTCCCGGTGAGCGAGGAGCCGTCGCCCGCCCACCAGCGGGTGCTGGCACCGGAGCCGGTGCTCGGCGCGCCGGTGCCGGTGGCCGCCGCCGAACTGGACGGCAGGCTCGCCGCCGCGGCCGCCGCCGGGTTCGACCTGACCCGCGAGATCCCGTTCCGCGCGACGCTCTTCACCGTCGACGACGGCTCGTTCGCGCTGCTGGTGGTGCTGCACCACATCGCCGCCGACGGCCTGTCGCTGCGGGTGCTCGCCCGCGACCTGGCCGCCAACTACAGCGCGCTGCTGACCGGCACCGAGCCAGCGCTGCCGCCGCTCGCCGTGCAGTACGCCGACTACAGCCTCTGGCAGCACGAGCTGGACCGCGCCGGGCAGCTGGCCTACTGGACCGACCGGCTCGCCGGGCTGCCCGACTCGCTCGCGCTGCCCACCGACCGGCCGCGCCCCGCCATCGCCTCCGGCCGCGGCGCCACGCACCGGCTTCCGGTCCCCGCCGGGCTGGCCGCCGCCATCGGCGAGTTCGCGGCGGCGCACGGGGTCTCGACCTTCATGGTGTGGCACGCGGCGCTGGCCGTGCTGCTCGCCCGGTTCGCGGGCGCCGACGACATCGCGATCGGCACCCCGGTCGCCGGGCGCGGCCACCGGGCGCTGGACGACCTGGTCGGGATGTTCGTGAACACCCTGGTCCTGCGCACCCGGGTCGACCCGGCGACCGGCTTCGCCGCGCTGCTGCGCACGGTCAGGGAGACCGACCTGGCCGCCTTCGGCCACGCCGACGTGCCGTTCGAGCAGCTCGTCGAGGTCATGGAGCCGCCGCGGTCGCAGGCGCGGCACCCGCTCTTCCAGGTGCTGCTCGCCTTCGACAACGCGACGGCAATCACACTGGAACTGCCCGGCGCGCAGGTGCGCGCCAGTACCCTGGACACCGGAGTCACCAAATTCGACCTCCAGCTCACGATCTCGGAGAGCCGGAGGGAGCGCCCGGTCGGTGCCGAGCTCGGGGAAGGTTCGGCACCGGCCGAGGTAGCGGCCGAATTCTCGTACGCGACGGAGCTTTTCGACCGCGAGACGATCGAGTCGCTGGCCGGGGCGCTGGTCGTGCTGCTGCGCGCGGTGCTCGCCGATCCCGCCACCCCCGTCGGCGACCTGCCGGTGCTGGACGCCGCGGGCCGAGCCAGGGTCGCCGCGCTCGGCGCCGCCCCCGCGCTCGCCGCCCCGGCCACCGTGCTGGAGCCGCTCGCCGCGCAGGCGCTCGCGAGCCCCGGTGCCTCCGCCGTCACCGACGGCGCGCGCACCCTGAGCTACGCGGACTTCGCGGCCGAGACGGCCCGGCTGGCCCGCGCGCTGATCGCCGCCGGGGTCGGGCCGGAGACCAGGGTGGTGCTCGGCATGCGCCGCTCGCTGGAGTTCGTGCTCGGCGCGCACGCGGTGCTCGCCGCGGGCGGCGCCTACGTCCCGGTCGACCCGGACCAGCCCGCCGCCCGGCTCGCGGCCGTCCTCGCCGACGCCGCCCCGGTGTGCGTGCTGACCAGGGGCGAGGACGGCTGGGCGGTCCCCGGCGCGCTGCCGGTGCTCACCGTGGACGACCCCGCGCACGCCGCCTTCACCGACTCGCCGGTGACCGACGCCGACCGGCTGCGGCCGCTGCGGCCCGAGCACGCCGCGTACCTCATCTTCACCTCCGGCTCGACCGGGCGGCCCAAGGGCGTCACGGTGACCCACGCCGGGCTGGCCGCGCAGATCGTCTGGATCGGCGCCGAGTACGGGCTCGGCGCCGACGACGCCGTGCTCTTCAAGACCCCGGCCACCTTCGACGTCTCGGTGTGGGAGCTCTTCGCGCCGCTGACCAGGGGTGCGCGCGTGGTGGTCGCGGCGCACGACGGGCACCGGGACGCCGGGTACCTGGCCGCGGTCATCGCCGAGCACGGCATCACCGCGACGTCGTTCGTTCCCTCCATGCTCACCGCCTTCGCCGAGGCGGCCCCGGCCGGGTCGCTCGGCTCGCTGCGGCTGGTGCTGGTCGCGGGCGAGGCCATGACCGGGGCGGCGGCCGCCGCGTTCGCCGCGGTGAGCAGCGCCGCGCTGCACAACCTGTACGGCCCCACCGAGTTCACCGTGCACGCCACCTTCGCGCCGGTGCTGCCCGCCGCGGCCGGGCCGGTGCCGATCGGGCGGCCCGTGCCGGGCAGCACCGCGCTGGTGCTGGACGGACGGCTGCGCCCGGTGCCGGACAACGTGATCGGCGAGCTGTACCTCGCCGGTGCGCAGCTGGCCCGCGGCTACCACGGCCGGGCCGCGCTCACCGCGGAGCGGTTCGTCGCGGGGGCGGGCGGCGCTCGGCTCTACCGCACCGGTGACCTGGTGCGCCGCAACCGCTCCGGTGAGCTGGAGTACCTGGGCCGCGCCGACTTCCAGGTGAAGCTGCGCGGGCAGCGGCTGGAGCTGGGCGAGGTCGAGGCGGCGCTGGCCGCGCAGCCCGAGGTGCGCGCGGCGGCCGCCGGGGTCTACGCGCACGCCGCCGGTGAGCTGCTGGTCGCCTGGGTGGTGCCCGCGGTGCCCGACCCCGCCGCGGTGCTGGAGCAGCGGCTGCGCGAGCTGCTGCCCTCGTACATGGTGCCCGGCGCCTTCGTGCTGCTGGACGCGCTGCCGCTCTCGGCCGCGGGCAAGCTGGACCGGCGCGCGCTGCCGGAGCCGGAGCTCACCGTCGCCGCCTTCCGCGCCCCGGAGACCGCGGTCGAGCGCACGGTCGCCGCGGTCTTCGGCGAGGTGCTCGGGCTGCGGCGGGTCGGGCTGGACGACGACCTCTTCGCGCTCGGCGGCAACTCCCTGGTCGCCACCAGGATCGCCGCCAGGCTGGCAGACCGGCTCGGGCTCGACGTCCCGGTCCGCGCGCTCTTCGACCTGCCGACGGTCGGCGCGCTGGCCCGCGGGCTGGCCGAGCGCGGCGCGGTCCGGCGGCTGCCCGCCCCGGTCGCCGTGGCCCGGCCGGAGCCGCTGCCGCTCTCCTACGCGCAGCAGCGGCTGTGGTTCCTGGACCGGTTCGACAGCGGGTCGGCGGCGAACACCCTGGTCGCCGCCTTCCAGGTGGACGGCGAGCTGGACGAGGCGGCGTTGCGCGCGGCCGTCGGCGACCTGCTGGCCAGGCACGAGGCGCTGCGCACCCGCTACCCGGCGGTGGACGGGGTCGGTAGCCAGCAGATCCTGCCGCCGGACCCGGCCCGGGTGCCGGTGGCGGTGGAGCAGGTGGAGGCGGGCGCGGTGCGGCGCCGGGTGCGCGCACTGGCCGCGGAGCCGTTCGACCTGGACCGTGCGGCCCCGGTGCGCTTCACCGTGCTGCGGAGCTGCGCCGAGCGGTCGGTGCTGGTCGTCGCGGTGCACCACATCGCGGCGGACGGCTGGTCCATCGCGCCGCTCACCAGGGACCTGCTGCAGGCCTACGCCGCCAGGTGCGCGGGCGCCGAGCCTGCGTTCGCGCCGCTGCCGCTGCAGTACGCCGACTTCACGGTCTGGCAGCACACCGTGCTCGGCAGCGCCGATGACCCGGAGTCGCCGCTCGCCGAGCAGCTCCGGTTCTGGCGCGGCGAGCTCGCCGGGCTGCCGGACGAGCTCGGGCTGCGCACCGACCGGCCGCGGCCCGCGGTCGCCTCCGGCCGCGGCGCGCGGCACGCCTTCACCGTGGACGCGGCGACCGCCCGCGCGCTCCGCGAGGCCGCCGCGGCCACCGGGACCACGCTCTTCATGGCGCTGCAGGCGACCTTCGCCGCGCTGCTCGCCCGGCTCACCGGCGGCACCGACATCGCGCTCGGCACCCCGGTGGCCGGGCGCGGCGACGCGGCCCTGGACGAGGTGGTCGGCATGTTCGTGAACACCGTGGTGCTGCGCACCGCGGTGGACCCGGCGGCGGGCTTCACCGCCCTGCTCGCCGCGGTCCGCGACCGCGACCTGCGCGCCTTCGCGCACGCCGACCTGCCGTTCGAGCGGCTGGTCGAGGCGCTGAGCCCGGAGCGCTCGACCGCGCGGCACCCGCTCTTCCAGGTCATGCTCGACCTGCGCCAGGAGCCGCCCGCCCTGCCCGCGCTGCCCGGGCTCGCGCTGGAGCAGCTCGAGATCGACACCGCCACGGCCAAATTCGACCTGCAGCTGACGGTCACCGAGCGGGCGGACGGCCCGCTGCCCGCCGTGCTCGAGTACGCCACCGACCTGTTCGACGGGGGCACCGTCGCCGCGCTCGCGGCGCGCTGGCTGCTGCTGCTGCGCGGACTGGTCGCCGAGCCGGAGCGGGCGGTGGGTGAGCTGCCGCTGATGGACCCCGCCGAGGCCGAGCGGGTGCTGCGCACCTGGAACGACACCGATTTCCCGGTGGATCCGGCGGCCACACTGGTCTCGATGTTCGAGGCGCAGGTGGCGGCGGCGCCGGAGGCTCCCGCGGTCACCGTCGAGGGCGAGACGCTGAGCTACGCGGAGTTCGCGGGGCGGGTGCGCCGGGTGGCGCGGGCGCTGGCCGCGCGCGGGGTCGGGCCGGAGGCCGTCGTCGCGGTCGGGTTGCCGCGCGGGCTGGACCTGGTGGTCGCGCTGTACGCGGTGCTCGCGGCGGGGGGTGCGTACCTGCCGCTGGATCCGGAGCACCCGGCCGAGCGGATCGCCGATGTGCTGGCGACGGCGCGGCCGGTGTGCGTGCTCACCGGGGACGGTGGGTTGTCCGGTGCGCTCGACCCGGATTCCCCGGTGCTCGACCTGCGCTCGCTGGATCTCGCGGCGTACTCGGACGAGCCGTTGGCCGGTACCGGGTTGCGGCCCGCGAACACGGCGTACGTCATCTTCACCTCCGGTTCGACCGGGCGGCCGAAGGGCGTCGCGGTGTCGCACGCGGCGATCGTGAATCGTCTGGTGTGGATGCAGGAGGAGTACGGGCTGGACCGCTTCGACGTGGTCCTGCAGAAGACGCCCGCGACCTTCGATGTGTCGGTGTGGGAATTCTTCTGGCCGTTGCAGACCGGTGCCCGGCTGGTGGTCGCGAAGCCGGATGGGCATCGCGACCCCGCGTACCTGGCCGAGGTGATCGTCGCGGAGCAGGTGACGACGGTGCACTTCGTGCCGTCCATGCTCGCCGCCTTCGTGGCGGAGGAGCGGCTCGGGGACTTCTCCGATCTGCGCAATGTGTTCTCCTCCGGGGAGGCGCTGCCCGCGCCGGTGGCGCGGCGGCTGCTCGGCTCGACCAGCGCCTGGCTGCACAACCTGTACGGGCCGACCGAGGCCGCGGTGGACGTGACGTACCACGAGGTCACCGAGGCGGACGCGGCCGCCGTTCCGATCGGGGCGCCGGTCTTCAACACCCGGGTGTACGTGCTGGATTCGCGGCTGCGGCCGGTGCCGGTCGGGGTGTCGGGGGAGCTGTACCTGGCGGGGGCGCAGTTGGCTCGGGGGTACGTCGGACGGGGGGAGCTGACGGCGGAGCGGTTCGTCGCCGACCCGTTCGGCGGTGCGGGGGAGCGGATGTACCGCACCGGCGACCTGGCTGCGTGGCGCGGGGACGGGAAGCTGGAATACCTGGGGCGCAGTGACTTCCAGGTGAAGGTGCGGGGGCAGCGGGTCGAGCTCGGGGAGATCGAGGCGGTGCTGCGCGCGGATGCCGCGGTGGCGCAGGCGGCCGTGCTGCTGCGCGGGGAGCACCTGGTGGGTTACGTGGTGCCCGCGCGGTCGGCGCACCTCGACCCCGCGGTGGTGCGGGCCGGGCTCGCCGAGCGGTTGCCCGCCGGGCTGGTGCCCGCCGCGGTCGTCGTGCTCGACGAGTTGCCGGTGAACGGGTCAGGGAAGTTGGATCGGCGGGCGCTGCCCGATCCGGAGTTCGCCGCCGCGGCGGGGTACCGGGCGCCGCGCGGGGATGCCGAGGAGGCGGCAGCGGCCGCTTTCGCCGAGGTGCTCGGGATCGCGCGGGTCGGAGCGGACGACGACTTCTTCGCGCTCGGCGGGAACTCGCTGAGCGCGACCAGGGTGGTCGCCCGGCTCGGTGCGGCGCTGGACGCGACGCTGCCGGTGCGGGTGCTCTTCGAGGCGCCCACCGTGGCGGGGGTCGCCGCTCGCGCCGAGCGGCACCGAGGGGAGGGGGCGCGGCCCCCGGTCGTGCGGGTCGCGCGGCCGGAGCGAATTCCGCTGACCGCGGCGCAGCGGCGGATGTGGTTCGTGAACCGGTATCTCGACGGGGACGACACGCTCAACACGGTTCCGCTCGCGCTGCACCTGTGGGGTGCGCTCGATCTCGCCGCCCTGGAGGCGGCGCTCGGGGACGTGATCGAGCGGCACGAGGTCCTGCGGACCGTCTACCCGGACGGGCCGGACGGGCCCGAGCAGCGGGTACTGCCCGCCGCGGACGCACAGCTCGCCTTGCGGACAATCCTCGCGGATGGCGCGGATGGCGCGGATGGCGCGGATGGCGCGGATGGCGCGGATGGCTCGGATGGCGCGGAGCAGCGTGCGCTGCCTGCGGTGGGCGAACGGGCTGCGTTGTGGCCTGGTCCGGGAGTCCCGGTCGACGACATGCTCGGTGCGCTCGTGGCCGAGACCTCCTTCGACCTCACCACCGATCTGCCGGTGCGGGCGGCGCTCGTCACCGCCGGTCCGGACGAGCACGTCCTGCTGGTGGTCGTGCACCACATCGCCTGCGACGGCTTCTCGCTGGCCCCGCTCGCCGCCGACCTGACCGCCGCCTACGCGGCGCGGGCGGCGGGGCGGGCGCCGGAGCTCACCCCGCTCCCGGTGCAGCACGCCGATTACGCGCTCTGGCAGGAGGCGCAGCGCACGCACCCGGAGACCGAGCGGCAGCTGACCTACTGGCAGCAGCGGCTGGCCGCGCTACCCGAGCAGCTCGAGCTCCCGACCGACCGGCGCCGCCCGGCCACCGCCTCGCACCGGGGCGCAGCGCACCACCTCTACATCGACTCCGACCTGCACGGCGAGCTCGGCGAGCTGGCCCGCAAGCGGGAGAGCACGCTCTTCGGCACCGTGCACGCCGCGCTGGCGGTGCTGCTGGCCCGGCTCTCCGGGAGCGCCGACATCGCGATCGGCACCCCGGTGGCGGGGCGCGGCGACGCCGCGCTCGACCCCATGGTCGGCATGTTCGTGAACACCCTGGTCCTGCGCAGCACCGTCGACCCGCGCGACCGCTTCGAAACCGTGCTCGACGCCGTCCGCACCGCCGACCTCGACGACCTCTCCCACCCGGACGCCGCCTTCGAGGAGCTGGTCGAGCGGCTGGCCCCGGCCCGCACCGCGGACCGGCACCCGCTCTTCCAGGTGGCGCTGAGCTTCCAGAACTTCACCCCGCCTGCGCTCGAACTGCCGGGGCTCACCGTCGCGCCGCACCCGGTCCCGTCCGCCGTGGCCAAGTTCGACCTGCAGTTCACCGTGGTCGAGGCGTATGACGCGGAGGGCCGCGCGGGCGGCATGGAGATCGAGATCGGGTACGCCACCGACCTCTTCGACGCGGGTACGGTGCAGGTGCTCGGCAGGCGGCTCGCGCAGGTGCTGGCCGCGGTCGCGGCGGACCCGACCGTCGTGGTCGGCGACATCCAGCTGCTCAGCGCCGAGGAGCAGGAGCTCGCGCTGCGCGCGTGGGCCGTCTCGGCGCCGGTCGCCGCGGTGAGCGCCGATACGCTCGTCTCCCGGTTCGCGGCCGCGGCCACGGACGCCGACGCGGTGGCCGTCCGGCACGGTTCGACGAGCGTGAGCTTCGGCGAGCTGTCGACCAGGGCGCGGCACCTCGCCCGGCAATTGATCGCCGCGGGGGCCGGGCCGGAGACGCTGGTCGCGGTCGCGCTCCCGCGCTCCGCGGAGCTGGTCGTCGCGCTGCTCGCCGTGCTCGAGGCCGGGGCAGGCTACCTGCCCGTCGACCCCGGGTACCCGGCCGACCGGATCGCCTACGTCCTGGCGGACGCCGCCCCCACCTGCGCCGTCACCGCGCCGGAGGCCGGCCTCCCCGCGGACTGGTTCGACGGGCCGGTCCTCGACACCACCGGCGCGCTGCTCTCCGGTACCGCCGCCGAGATGTCTGCGCGCCCGGGCCCCGTCACCGGTACCGCCGCCGAGAACTCCGCGCCGACGGGCCCGGTCACCGATGCGGAGCGGCGGACGCCGCTGCGGCCGGAGCACCCGGCCTACGTGATCTACACCTCGGGCTCGACCGGGCGGCCGAAGGGAGTGGTGGTCCCGCACCGCGCGGTGCTGCGGCTGCTCGACAACACGCGGGAGCTCTTCGACTTCGGGCCGTCCGACGTGTGGACGATGTTCCACTCGTACGCCTTCGACTTCTCGGTCTGGGAGCTCTGGGGTGCGCTGCTGCACGGCGGCCGGGTCGTGGTCGTCGACCATTTCGTGGCGCGTTCGCCGGAGCAGTTCCTGGAGCTGCTGCGCGCCGAGGGCGTCACCGTGCTGAACCAGACCCCGTCCGCCTTCTACCAGCTGGTCGCCGCCGACCTGGCGGCGCCCGCCGCGGCGAACGCGCTGCGCGCGGTGATCTTCGGCGGGGAGGCGCTGGAGCCGTCCCGGCTGCGCGCGTGGCAGCGGCGGTACCCGGAGCGGCCCGCGCTGGTGAACATGTACGGCATCACCGAGACGACGGTGCACGTCACGCACCGGGTGCTGGAGCCGGGGGCGGGCGGCGCGATCGGCGGCGCCGTGCCAGGGCTCACCGTGCGGCTGCTGGACGAGCGGCTGCGGCCGGTGCCCGCCGGGGTGCCCGGCGAGATCTACGTGTCCGGGCTGCAGCTCTCCCGCGGGTACCTGAACCGGGCCGCGCTCACCGCGAGCCGGTTCGTCGCCGACCCGTACGCGGGTGACGGGAGCCGCGCCTACCGCTCCGGTGACCTGGCGCGCTGGACCGCCACCGGTGATCTGGAGTACCTCGGGCGGGCGGATCAGCAGGTCAACCTGCGGGGGTTCCGGATCGAACTCGGGGAGATCGAGGCGCAGTTGCTGCGCGCCCCCGGCGTGCGCGAGGCGGCCGTCGTCGTCCGCCACGACCTGGCGGACGAAGCCGCGATCGTCGGCTACGTCGTGCCGGAGGTACCGCTGGACCTGACCGCGCTGCGGCAGGGGCTGGCGTCGGTGCTGCCGGAGCACATGGTTCCGGCGGCGCTGGTGGAGGTCGAGCGGATTCCGTTGACGGTCAACGGGAAGCTGGATCGGGCGGCGCTGCCCGCGCCGGTCTTCGAGGCGGCCGGGTATCGGGCGCCGAGCGGGCCCGCGGAGGAGATCGTCGCCGCGGTGTACGCCGAGGTGCTCGGGGTGCGGCGGGCGGGCGCCGACGACGACTTCTTCGCGCTCGGCGGCAGCTCGCTGCTGGCCGCCAAGGCGGCGGCGCGGATCGGGGCCGCGCTGGACCGCGGGGTCGGGGTGCGCGCGCTCTTCGAGGCGCCGCGCGTCGCCGACCTGGCACGGGCGGTCATGGCCGGTGCCGAGGAGCGCCGCCCCGCGCTCGCCGCGGGCGAGCGCCCGGAGCGGCTTCCGCTCTCCCCGGCCCAGCAGCGCATGTGGTTCCTGAACCGCTTCGGCACCGCCGCTGCCGCCTACAACATCCCGTTCGCGCTCCGGCTCACCGGCGAGCTCGACACCGAAGCGCTGGCCGCCGCGGTCACCGACGTGCTCACCAGGCACGAGGCGCTGCGCACCCGCTACCCGACGGTCGACGGGGAGCCGGTGCAGGACATCCGCCCGGTGGGGGAGGTGATCGGTGCATCTCTGCACCCGGTGCGGACTGCGCCCGACGAGGTACCCGACCGGATCGCCGCCCTCGCCGCCACCGCCTTCGACGTCACCGCCGAGGTGCCGGTCCGGCTCGACCTGCTCCGGCTCGGCGAGCGCGAGCACGTGCTCGCCGCGGTCCTGCACCACATCGCCGCCGACGGCTCCTCCCTGGTGCCCTTCGCCCGCGACCTCATGACCGCATACGCCGCGCGGACCGCGGGCACCGCACCGGCCTTCGCCCCGCTCCCGGTGCAGTACGCCGACTACGCCCTGTGGCAGCACGCCCTGCTCGGCGCCGACACCGACCCGGACTCGCTCGCCGCCGAACAGCTCGCCTACTGGACCGAAGCGCTGGCCGGGCTGCCGGACCAGCTCGCCCTGCCCACCGACCACCCGCGCCCGCCCCGGCAGAGCCTGCGCGGCGGCCGGGTCGCCGTCGAGCTGGACGCCGGAGCGCACGCGGCGCTGGTCGCGCTCGGCCGCGGCCGCGGCGCCACCCTGTTCATGGTGGTGCACGCCGCCTTCGCCGCGCTGCTGGCCCGGCTCTCCGGCACCGTCGACATCGCCGTCGGCACGCCGATCGCGGGCCGCGGCGCCGCCGAGCTCGACGACGTCATCGGCATGTTCGTCAATACCCTCGTGCTGCGCACCGAGGTGCGCGGCGCGGAGAGCTTCAGCGCGCTGCTCGACCGCGCCAGGCGCGCCGACGTGGCCGCGCTGAGCCATGCCGACGTGCCGTTCGAGCGGCTGGTCGAGGTGCTGAACCCGGCCCGCTCCACGGCGCGGCACCCGCTCTTCCAGGTCGGGTACTCGTTCCAGAACCACGAGCGGGGCGCGCTCGAGCTGCCCGGGCTCGCCGTCGAGCCGATCGAGTTCGACGACGGGGTGGCGCAATTCGACCTGCACCTCTTCGTCCTCGACCGGTACGACGCCGACGGCACCCCCGCCGGCCTGGAAGTGGCGCTCGGCTACGCCGCCGACCTCTTCGAACCGGACACCGCCCGCACCATCGCCGACCGCCTGGTGCGCGTGCTGCACCGGGTCGCCGCCGACCCCGCGCTCCCCGTCGGCGACCTGGAGCTGCTCGCCGACGCCGAGCGCGCAGCCCTGCTCGCCCCGACCCCCGCGACCCCGCTGGCCCCGGCCACCCTGGACGACCTCTTCGCCGCCCAGGTGGCCCGCACCCCCGACGCCCGCGCCCTGGTGGACGCCGCCACCGGCACCACCCTGCGCTACCGCGAACTCGACGCCAGGGTGAACCACCTGGCCAGGATCCTGCTGGCCCACGGCGTCGGCCCGGAGGACACGGTCGCCCTCGCCATGCGCCGCTCGCTCGAGCTGGTCATCGCCATGTACGCGGTTGCCCGCGCAGGCGGCGCCTACGTCCCCATCGACCCCGACCACCCCGCCGACCGCATCGCCCACATCCTCACCACCGCCGACCCGGTCTGCGTCCTCACCGCCACCGACACCCCCGCGCTCCCGACCACCCGCCCGGTCCTCGTAGTGAACGCCACCGTCCCAGGCACCGGCGCCCTGCCGGATCCCGCCGCGGTAGCGGCCGACCGGCCTGCCGCCGGAACCGGCACCGCACCGATCACGGACGCGGACCGCCGCATCCCGCTCCGCCCGGAGCACCCCGCCTACGTCATCTTCACCTCCGGCTCCACCGGAGTCCCGAAGGGCGTCACGGTCCCGCACGCCGCGATCGTCAACCAACTGCGCTGGCTCGCAGCGCACTTCGCACTGGGCCCCGGCGACACGACCCTGCTGAAAACCCCGGCGGGCTTCGACCTCTCGGTCTGGGAATTCTGGGCCCACCTCACCACCGGCGGCACCCTGGTCGTCACCGAACCGGGCACGGACCGGAACCCCGAACAGCTCCGCGCCCTCGCCGAGACCCACGACGTCACCACCCTGTACGCCGTCCCCTCGCTGCTCGGCATGCTCCTCGTCACCGGCCTCCCCCGAACCCTGCGCCGCGTACTCGCCATCGGCGAACCCCTCCCCGCCCCCACCGCGTCCGCACTCCGCCGGACGGCCCCCGACACCGCCCTCTTCAACCTGTACGGCCCCACCGAGGCTGCCGTCTCCATCACCGCCCACGAGGTCACCGCACCCCCGGCCCACACCGTTCCCATCGGAGAACCGTGCTGGAACAGCGGAATCCGTATCCTCGACACCCGACTGCACCCGGTGCCGACTGGCGTCCCCGGCGAGCTGTACCTCACCGGCGCCCAGCTGGCCCGCGGCTACCAGCGCAACCCCGCCGTCACCGCGGACCGCTTCGTCGCCGACCCGTACACCGCGGGCACCCGCATGTACCGCACCGGCGACATCGTCCGCCGCCTGCACGACGGCACCCTCGAGTACCTGGAGCGCGCCGACTTCCAGGTGCAGATCGGCGGCTTCCGCATCGAACTCGGCGAGGTCGAGGCCGCCCTGCTCCGCCACCCGGCCGTCGAGGCCGCGGTCGCGGTCGCCCGTTCGGGCGCGGGCGGCTCCCGGCTCGTCGCCTACCTGGCGACCCGGGACGACCGCCCCGACCTCGCCGCCGAGATCCGCGCCGCCCTGCGCGCGGAACTCCCCGCGTACATGGTCCCCGCGACCATCGTGGCCCTCCCGACCCTCCCGCTGAACGCCAACGGCAAGGTCGACCGCGCCCGCCTCCCGGAACCGGAGTTCACCGAGCCCGCCGGCCGCGCCCCCACCGGGATCGCCGAACACCTCGTCGCCACCGCCTTCGCGGAGGTGACCGGCGCCCCCGAGGTCACCGCGGACACCGACTTCTTCGCACTCGGCGGCACCTCCCTGCTCGCCACCCGCCTGGCCGCCCGGCTCGGCGCGGCACTGCGCGCCCAGGTACCGGTGGCCGCGGTCTTCGAGGCCCCGACCGTCGCCGCGCTCGCCGCGCGGCTCCCGGAGTTCGGCACCCCCCGCCCACCCCTGACTCCGCGCGCGGCGACCGGTCCGACCCCGCTGGCCCCCGCCCAGCACCGCATGTGGGTGCTGAACCGCCTCACCGCCGCCTCGGACGCCTACAACATCCCGCTCGCCCTCCGCCTCACCGGCGACCTCGACCTCCCCGCGCTCACCGCCGCGCTCGCCGCCGTCGTCCGCAGGCACGAACCGCTGCGCACCCGCTACCCCGACACCGCGGACGGCCCGATCCAGGAGGTCCTGCCCGCTCAGGAGCCGGAGCCGCTGCCGGTCCTGGCCGTCACCGACTACGCCGGAGCCGTGGCGGATTTCGTCCGCTCGGGCTTCGACGTCACGGCGGCGCCGCCGGTCCGCGCCACCCTGCTCCGCGCGGGCGAGCGGGACTGGGTCCTGGTGGTGGTGCTGCACCACATCGCCGCCGACGGCTACTCCGCAGTCCCGCTCGCCACCGACCTGGTCCGCGCCTACACCGCCGCCGCGGCGGGCCGCGACCCCGAGCTGCCCACCCCGGCCATCACCTTCGCCGACTACACCGCCTGGCAGCACACCCTGCTCGACACCGTCGCCGCCGAGCAGCTCGCCTGGTGGGCGGGCGAACTCGCGGGCACCCCCGAGGTGCTGGCGCTGCCCACCGACCGCCCGCGCCCGGCGCGCCGGGACGGCAGGGGCGCCACCGTCACCGCAGGTCTGGATCCGCGGCGCACCGCGGAGCTGCGGCGCGTCGCGGCCGAGCGGCGCGGGACGCTCTTCACCGTGCTGCACACCGCGCTCGCGGTGCTGCTCGGCAAGCTCACCGGGAGCGGCGACCTCACCATCGGCACCCCGGTGGCGGGCCGCGGGGCGGGTGAGCTGGACGAGCTGGTCGGCATGTTCGTCAACACGGTGGTGCTGCGCAGCGAGCTGGACCCGCGCGGCACCGTCGGCGAGCTGCTCGCCACGGTCCGCCGCCGCGAGCTGGCCGCCTTCGCGCACGCCGACCTCCCGTTCGACCGGGTGGTGGACGGGCTCGGGCGCACCCGCTCGGCGGCCTACGGTCCGCTCTTCCAGGTCATGCTCACCGTGCAGGACAACCCGCCCGGCCCGGTCGCGCTGCCCGGGCTCACCGTCGAGCCGCTCGACCTCGACCTCGGCGACGCCAAGGCCGACCTGCACCTCACCGTCCTGGAGCAGCCCGACGGTGGGCTGGAGCTGCGCTTCGGCTACGCCACGGACCTGTTCGACGAGTCGACCATCCACGCCGTGGCGGAGCGTTTCGCCCTGGTCTGCGCGGCCATCGCCGCCGACCCGGACACCACCGTCCGCGCGATCGATGTCCGCACCGAGGCCGAACGGACCCCCCGCCCGGCCGGATCCGCCACCCGGCAGGGACCGCGAGGCGCTGCGCAGGTCGCGTCCGCCGCGCCCGGCGCCCAGGCCGCGTACACCCTGGCCGACCTGCCCGGCCTGGTCGCCCGTGCGGCCGAAACAGCGCCGGAGGCCACCGCTTTCGCGCACGGCGAGCACGCGGTGAGCTACGCCGCGCTGCACGCCAAGCTGACCGCGGTCGGCAAGGCCATGGGCACCGTCGCCAAACCCGAGGCGCTGGTGAACGTCGCCCTGGCCGGCCTGGTCCCCGGCCTGCTGGCCGCGCTCGGCACCCGCCTCCCCGCCGCACTGCAGACCCTGCTGGCCGATGCCGCCGCCCAGGTTTCCGATTCGGAAGGAACTCGCCGATGACCCACGTCGATTCGGTCCCGACCACAGCGCGCACGGCGGGGGAGCGCGGGTACGGCATCGACGACCTGCCCGGGCTGATCGACGCGGTGGCCGCGGCGCAGCCGGAGCGGCCCGCGCTGCGGCACGGCGCAGGCGCGGTGAGCTACGCCGAGCTGGCGGCGGAGCTGGCGGAGCTGACCGCGGTCATGGGCGACGGGCTCGGCCCGGACACGCTCATCTCGGTGGTGGTCTCGGGCAGGCTGCCGGAGCTGCTGGACGGCGACGGCGCGCTCGGCGCGGTGCTCACCGCGCTGCTGGACGACGCAGTGCTGGTCGCCGGTGCGGCGCTGCCCGCCGCCTGCGCGCCGGTGGAGACGCTGGTCACCGAGTTCGCCGCGCAGGTCGAGCGGGTACCGGACGCGGTCGCGGTCGAGTTCGGCACCGAGGTGCTCACCTACGCCGAGTTCGACGCCAGGGTGCGGCGGCTGGCCGGGCACCTGATCGGGCTCGGGGTCGGCCCGGAGACGCTGGTCGGGCTGGCCGTGCGGCGCTCGGTCGAGCTGCTGGTCGGCGCCTATGCCATCCTGCGCGCGGGCGGCGCCTACGTCCCCATCGACCCGGATCACCCCGCCGACCGCATCGCCGACATCCTCGACACCGCCCGCCCCCTCCTGGTCCTCACCACCACCGCCATCGACCTGGACCTCGCCGTCCCCACTCTCGCCATCGACGAATGGGAACGCACCGCTCCCACCGCCACCGCCGACCCCGACGTGCACCGCGCCTCCGGGGACAACACCGCGTACGTCATCTTCACCTCCGGCTCCACCGGCCGCCCGAAGGGCGTCGCCGTCACGCACCGCGCGATCCTCGCGAACCTCCGCTGGCGCCAGCGCGTCTACCGCATGGAGTCCGACGACGCCGTCGTGCAGAAGACCCCCTTCACCTTCGACGTCTCGGTCTGGGAGCTCTTCTGGCCGCTGCAGGTCGGCGCCCGCCTGGTGATCGCCGCCCCGGACGGCCACCGCGACCCCGCCTACCTGGCCCGGCTGATCCGCGACGCCAACATCACCGTCGCGCACTTCGTCCCGTCCATGCTGGCGGTCTTCGTGGCCGAGCCGGAGGTGGAGCGGGCGGCCGAGCCGCTGCGCCTGGTCTTCGCCTCCGGCGAGGCGCTGCCCGCCGCCACCGCGGCCGCCTTCCGCCGGATCAGCGGCGCCACCCTGCACAACCTGTACGGCCCCACCGAGGCCGCGGTCGACGTGACCGCGCACGAGGTGACCGCGGAGGACACCGCGAGCGTGCCGATCGGCGGCCCCGCCGACGACACCGAGCTGCTGGTCCTCGACGACGCCATGCGCCCGGTCCCGGACGGCGTGGTCGGCGAGCTCTACCTGGCGGGCGTGCAGCTGGCCCGCGGCTACGTCGGCAGGCCCGGCATCACCGCGGAGCGCTTCGTGGCCGCGCCGGAGGGCCCGGCGGGCGAGCGCATGTACCGCACCGGCGACCTGGTGCGCAGGCTCCCGGCGCTGCCCGGCGCCCACGCCGAGCTGGAGTACCTGGGCCGCACCGACTTCCAGGTCAAGCTGCGCGGGCTGCGGATCGAGCTGGGCGAGGTGGAGGCGGCGCTGCTGGCGCACGAGCGGGTCGCCCAGGCCGCCGTGCTGCTGCACCGGCACAGCACCGGCGACCACCTCGTCGGCTACGTGGTCCCGCACCAGGGCCGGACCCTGGAGACCGCCGCGGTGCTCGCGGTGGCGCGGGACCGGCTGCCGGAGTACATGGTGCCGAGCGTCCTGGTCGCGCTGGACGCCATGCCGGTGAACGCCAACGGCAAACTGGACCGCCGCGCCCTGCCCGAACCCGAGTTCGGCAGCGCGGACACCGAATACCGCGCCCCGGAGAACGAGGCCGAGGCCGTGGTGGCGCAGATCTTCGCCGAGCTGCTCGGCCGCGACCAGGTCGGCGCCGACGACGACTTCTTCGCGCTCGGCGGCAACTCGCTCATCGCGACCAGGGCCATCGCCAGGATCGGCGCCGAGCTGGGCCGCTCGCTCGACATGCGCGACTTCTTCGACCGCCCCACCCCGGCCGCGCTCGCCGCGCTCGCGGGCAGCACGAGCGCGCCGCGCCCGGCGCTGACCGCAGGCGCCCGCCCGCACCGGATCCCGCTCTCCCCGGCGCAGCGGCGCATGTGGTTCCTGAACCGCCTCGGCGTGGAGCGCTCCGGCCCGGACGACATCGACACCGCAGCGGTGGACAACATCCCGGTGGCGCTGCGCATGCGCGGCAGGCTGGACGTCCCCGCACTGGCCGCCGCCATCACCGACCTGGTCGCCAGGCACGAGGTGCTGCGCACCGTCTACCCGCAGACCGAGGCGGGGCCGGTGCAGGTGGTGCGCCCGGTGCACCCGGCCTTCGACCTCACCCCGGCCGAGGTGGCAGCGGACGACCTGGTCGAGGTGGTCGCGGCCATGGCCGGGCAGGGCTTCGACGTGGCCGAGGAGATCCCGGTCCGGGTGCGGCTGCTGCGCAGCGGGCCGGACGACCACACCCTGGTGCTCGTGGTGCACCACATCGCCGCGGACGGTGTCTCCATGGGCCCGCTCATGCGCGACCTGGTGAGCGCCTACCGGGACCGTCGCAACGGCCTCGCCCCGCAGCGCCCGCCGCTGGCGGTGCAGTACGCCGACTACGCGCTGTGGCAGCAGCGGCTGCTCGGCGACGAGACCGACCCGGACTCCGCCGCAACCCGCCAGCTCGCCTTCTGGCGCGCCGAGCTGGACGAGGTCCCCGCCGAACTCACGCTGCCCGCGGACCGCAAGCGCCCCGCGGTCGCCTCCTACCGCGGCGCCACCCACGAGTTCGCCGTGGACGCGGAGCTGCGCGCGGGGATCGAGGCGGTGGCCGCCGCGCACCGCGCGACCCCGTTCATGGTGGTGCACGCCGCGCTGGCCACCCTGCTGGCCCGGCTCTCCGGCGGCACCGACATCACCGTCGGCACGCCGGTGGCGGGCCGCGGCGAGCGGGTGCTGGACGACCTCGTCGGCATGTTCGTCAACACCATGGTGCTGCGCACCGCCGTCGACCCGGCGGCGCCCTTCAGCGCGCTGCTCGCGCACACCAGGGAGCGCGACCTGCGCGCCCTGGCGCACGCCGACATCCCCTTCGAGCGGCTGGTCGAGGTGCTGAACCCGGCCCGCTCGCAGGCGCGGCACCCGCTCTTCCAGGTGGCGCTCTTCATGCAGAACCTGGGCCCGATCTCGCCCGCCATGCCGGACCTGGCGACCGAGCTGGTCGACTTCGACCCCGGCTTCGCCAAGTTCGACCTGCAGCTCACGCTCTCCGACGCGGACGGCGGCTACCGCGCCGAGTTCACCTACGCCACCGACCTCTTCGACGAGCCGACGGTGGCGGAGTTCGCGGTGCAGTTCCGCCGCGTGCTGCACGCGGTGGTCGGCGACCCGGCCACCGTGGTCGGTGACATCCCGGTCACCGACCCCACCGAGCTGGCCGTGCTGACCGACGCCTGGAACACGACCGCGCACCCGGTGCGCGAACACCTCATGCACGCGGGATTCGAGCGGCAGGTGCTCGCGGCTCCAGAGGCGATCGCGCTGGTCAACGAGGCGGGCACGCTCACCTACCGGCAGCTCGACGAGCGGGTGAACCGCTTCGCGCGGTTGCTCGCCGAGCGCGGCGCCTGCCCGGAGCAGCTGGTCGTGCTCGCGCTGCCCCGCGGCGTCGACCTCGTGGCGGGGATGCTCGCGGTGCTGCGCACCGGAGCCGCCTTCGTTCCGGTCGACCCGTCGCACCCGGCCGAGCGGATCGGGCACATCCTGGACACCGCGCGCCCGGCCGTCCTGGTCGCCGCCGCCGAGTTCGCCGTCCCGGTGGACCCGGCCGTCCGCGTCCTGCTGCTGGACCGGGTGCGCTGGGCCGCGCTCTCCCCGGCGCCGCTGCCCGCGCCCGCGCTGCGCCCGGAGCACCCCGCCTACGTCATGTTCACCTCCGGCTCCACCGGCCGCCCCAAGGGCGTCATGGTGCCGCACGGCGCGGTGGCGAACCAGATCGCCTGGATGGCCGCCGAGTACGGCTTCACCGCCGACGACGTCTACCTGCAGAAGACCGCCTCGACCTTCGACGTCTCGATCTGGGGCTACTTTGTCCCGCTCGCCACCGGCGGCCGGATCGTGCTCGCCGCCGACGGCGGGCAGCGCGATGCTCGCTACATCGCCGAGCTGGTGCGCGCGCACGGCGTCACGCGCACCGATTTCGTCCCCTCCATGCTGGCCGTCTTCGCCCAGCACGCCAGGGCGGACGAGATGGCCACGCTGCGCGACGTCTTCGTGATCGGCGAGGCGCTGCCGCCGGAGACGGTCGCCAGGGTGACCTGGGCGCGGGTGCACAACATCTACGGCCCCACCGAGGCCGCGGTCTCGATCACCGCCCAGGTGGCGACCCCCGAGGACACCGCGATCGGCCGCCCGGAGTGGAACTCGCAGGTCTACGTGCTGGATTCGCGGCTGCGGCCGGTGCCGGTCGGGGTGCGCGGCGAGCTGTACCTGGGCGGGGTCCAGCTGGCCCGCGGCTACGTCGGCCGCCCCGACCTGAGCGCGGACCGCTTCGTGGCGAACCCCTTCGGCGACGGCACCCGGCTGTACCGCACCGGCGACCTGGTCTCCTGGCGCAAGGACGGCGCCCTGGTCTACGCCGGGCGCGCCGACTTCCAGGTGAAGTTCCGCGGCCAGCGCATCGAGCTCGGCGAGATCGAGACCGCGCTGCTCGCGGTGCCCGGGGTGACCCAGGCCGTCGTGCTCGTGCTCGACGGCAAGCACCTGGCCGGGTACGTGACCGGCGCCGTCGACGGCCCCGCGGTGCGCGAGGCGGTCGCCGCCGCGCTGCCCGCCTACATGGTCCCGGCCGCGGTCACCGCGCTCCCGGAGTTCCCGCTGAACCCGTCCGGCAAGCTGGACCGGAGGGCGCTGCCCGCGCCGGAGTTCGGCACCGCCGAGTTCCGGGCGCCGGAGACCGGCACCCAGACCCTGGTCGCCCAGGTCTTCGCCGAGGTGCTGCGGCTGGACCGGGCCGGGTTGGACGACGACTTCTTCGCGCTCGGCGGCAGCTCGCTCGATGCCACCAGGGTGACCGCGCGGCTCGGCGAGGCGCTCGAGCTCAGGGTGCCGGTGCGCACCCTGTTCGAGACCTCCGCGGTCGCCGGGCTGGCCGCCGCGCTGGACCGGCTGCTCGACGCCGAGGCGGTGCCAGCGCCGCTCGCGAAAAGGGAACGCCCGCCGACCGTTCCGCTCTCCCCGGCGCAGCGCAGGCTCTGGTTCCTGAACCGGATCGAGGTGCAGGACGGCGCGGACAGCGTCTACAACCTGCCGGTCGTGCTCCGGCTGCGCGGCGCGCTCGACGTGGAGGCGCTGGACCGGGCCGTGCTCGACGTGCTGATCCGGCACGAATCGCTGCGCACCGTCTTCCCGGACGACGGCGCGGGCCCGCACCAGTTCATCGTGCCCACCACGGAGATCGGGCTCGGGCTCGCCCCGGTCCCGGTCCCCGCCGACGGCGTCACCGAGGCGGTGACCTCGGTGGTTGCCGCGGTCTTCGACGTGGCCACCGAGCTGCCGGTGCGGGTGGTGCTGCTCGGGGTCGCGCCCGATCACCACGTGCTGGTGCTCGCGGTGCACCACATCGCCGCCGACGCGCTCTCCATGCCGCCGCTCGTCACCGATCTGGTCCGCGCCTACCGGGCGCGCGCCGCGGGCACCGCGCCCGAGTTCACCGAACTCGCGGTGCAGTACGCCGACTACGCGCTCTGGCAGCACGACCTGCTCGGCGACCCGGCCGACGAGCGCTCGCTCGCGCACCGGCAGCTGGCCTTCTGGCGCACCGCGCTCGCGGGCGCCCCCGCCGTCTCGACCCTGCCCTCCGACCGGCAGCGGCCCGCGCGACCGACCAACCGCGGCGCCGCGGTTTTGCTCGCGATCGACGCCGGCACCGGCGCCGCCGTGCGCGCGCTCGCCAAGCGCGCCGGGGCCACCCCGTTCATGGTGCTGCACGCCGCGCTGGCGCTCGCCGTCGGCCGGGCGAGCGGCAGCACCGACGTGCTGATCGGCACCCCCGTCGGCGGGCGCGGCGAGCGCGCGCTGGACCCGCTGGTCGGCATGTTCGTGAACACCCTCGTGCTGCGCACCCGCTTCGAGCCGGACGCCGGGTTCGGCGCCTTCCTGCGGACGGTGCGCGACGCCGACCTCGCCGCCTTCGGCCACACCGACCTGCCCTTCGAGGACGTGGTCGACGCGCTCGCCGTCGACCGGAGCAGCGGCGCCCCTCCGCTCTTCCAGGTGCTGTTCAGCTACGCCGAACCACAGCCCGCCTTCGCGGCCCACCCGGCGCTGCGGCTGCCGGGGCTGGCCGTGCAGCCGGTCGAGGTCGACGACCCGACGGTCAAGGTCGACCTGCACCTGGTGCTCACCGAGCGCACCGGCGACAGCGGGCTGGACGGCAGCCTGCGCTACGCCACCGAGCTGTACGACGAGGCCACCGCCGCCGCCTTCGCCGAGCGGCTGCTCCGGGTGCTCGCCGCGGTGACCGCGGTGCCGGAGGCGCCGGTCGGGGACGTCGCGCTGCTCGACGCCACCGAGCGGTACCGGGTGCTGCGGCACTGGAACGACACCGGCCGCGAGCTGCCCGCCGCCACCCTCGCCGGGCTCTTCACCGCCCAGGTCGCGCGCACCCCGGAGGCGATCGCGCTCACCGCGGGCGACACCCACCTGCGCTACGCCGAGCTGGCCGAGCGGGCGCAGCGGCTGGCCCGGCTGCTGATCGGCCGCGGGGTCGGGCCGGACACCCTGGTCGCGCTCGGCATGCGCCGCTCGATCGACCTGGTCACCGGCATGTACGCGGTGATCCTTGCGGGCGGCGCCTACCTGCCGCTCGACCCGGACCACCCGGTCGAGCGCACCGCGCACATCGTCGGCACCGCCGTCCCGCTGCTCGCGCTCACCGCAGGCGCCGACCTGCCGCGCGAGCTCCCGGTGCCGCGGCTGCGCATCGACCGGCTCGACCTGTCCGGCTACCCGGCCGGTCCGATCACCGATGCCGAGCGGCGCGGCGCGCTGCGCCCGGAGCACCTGGCGTACGTGCTCTTCACCTCCGGCTCGACCGGGCGGCCCAAGGGCGTCGCCATGCCGCACGCCGGGATCGCGAACCGGCTGCGCTGGATGCAGGGCGCGCACCTGCCGCTGGACCACACCGACGTGCTGCTGCAGAAGACCCCGGTGACCTTCGACGTCTCGGTGCCGGAGTTCTTCTGGCCGCTCCAGGTGGGGGCCAGGCTGGTGCTCGCGGCCCCGGACGGCCACCGGGACCCGGCCGCGCTGGCCGCGCTGATCCGGCGCGAGGGCGTCACGGTGGCGCACTTCGTGCCGTCCATGCTCGCGGTCTTCCTGG
The DNA here is from genome assembly GCF_042667085.1 of Nocardia sp. NPDC057353. Lineage (NCBI taxonomy): Bacteria > Bacillati > Actinomycetota > Actinomycetes > Mycobacteriales > Nocardiaceae > Nocardia > Nocardia sp. NPDC057353. The sequence goes on along the minus strand of NZ_JBHVAK010000003.1, from coordinate 105,146 downwards.
CCGAGCAGCCCGAAGTGCCGACGCTGCGGCACGTGCTGTGCTCCGGCGAGGCGCTGCCCGCCGCCTCCGCGCAGCGCATGCGGGCGCTCGGGGTGCGGGTGCACAACATGTACGGCCCCACCGAGACCGCGGTGGAGCTGTCGGTGCACGAGGTGCACGGTGCCGACACCGGGATCGTGCCGATCGGGCACCCGATCTGGAACACCGCCGCCTACGTGCTGGACGCGCGGCTGCACCCGGTGCCGGTCGGCACCCCCGGCGAGCTGTACCTGGCCGGGGTGCAGCTGGCCCGCGGGTACCTCGGGCGGGCCGGGCTCACCGCCGAACGCTTCGTCGCCGACCCGTTCGGCGCCCCTGGCAGCAGGCTCTACCGCAGCGGTGACCTGGTGCTCCGCCGCGCCGACGGAGAGCTGGAGTTCCTCGGCCGGACCGACTTCCAGGTCAAGGTGCGCGGGCTGCGGATCGAGCTGGGCGAGATCGAGACCGCCCTGCTCGCGCTGCCGGGCATCGCCCAGGCCGCCGTTCTGGTCCGCGACCCGGGCACCGGCCCCGTGCTCGTCGCCTACCTCGTCGGCGACCAGGCCGACTCCGCCGCCACCATCGACACGCACCGGGTGCGCGAGGCGCTGACCCGCACGCTTCCGGCGTACATGGTTCCGACCACCTACGTAATCCTCGCCGAGTTCCCGCGCACCGCATCCGGCAAGCTGGATCGCACCGCGCTCCCGGTCCCGGAGCAGCCCGCTGTCTCCTTCCGCGCCCCGGCGGGCGAGGCCGAAACCCTGGTCGCGCAGACCTTCGCAACCCTGCTCGGAGCCGAAAGGGTCGGCCGCGACGACGACTTCTTCACCCTCGGCGGCAACTCCCTGATCGCCACCCAGCTCGCGGCCCGGCTCAGCGCCGAGTCCGGCGGCACCGTCCCGGTCCGCGCCATCTTCGACGCCCCCTCGGTGCGCGACCTCGCCACCCTGGTCGAGCCCGCCCTGCGCGAACAGCGACAGGCCGCCGACGCCGTCCCGCCGATCACCGCGCGCCCGCGCGAGGGCGCCATCCCGCTCTCCATCGCCCAGCAGCGCATGTGGTTCCTGAACCGCTTCGACGGCGGAAGCGGCGGATACAACATTCCCTTCGCGCTCCGGCTCACCGGCGCGCTCGACGTGGACGCGCTGCGCGCCGCCGTCGACGACGTGCTCGCCAGGCACGAGACGCTGCGCACCGTCTACCCCGAGCACGACGGCGCCGCCACCCAGCTCGTCCTCCCCGCGGGCACCGAGCTGGTCGACCTGGTGGTGCGCACCGTGCGCCCCGCCGAGCTCCCCGCCCTGGTCGCCGCGGTGGCGGGCACCGGCTTCGACGTCACCGCCGAGGTGCCGCTGCGCGCCAGGCTGCTCCGCGTCACCGACGACCCGGCCGCCGAGGTCCCGCCGGGCCGCCAGGAGCACGTGCTGCTCTTCGTGGTGCACCACATCGTCGCCGACGGCTGGTCCTTCGCCCCGCTGACCCGCGACCTCACCGCCGCCTACGTCGCGCGCCGGGCGGGCGCCGCCCCGAACTGGCGCCCGCTGGAGGTCCAGTACGCCGACGTCGCGCTCTGGCAGCGCGACGTGCTCGGCGCCGCCGACGACCCGGACTCGGTGCTCGGCCGCCAGCTCGGGTACTGGTCCAGGCAGCTGGCCGGGGTGCCGGAGCTGCTTCCGCTGCCCACCGACCGCGCCCGCCCCGCCGTGGCGAGCAACCGCGGCGGCGCCGTCACCGCCGCGCTCGACGCCGCGCTGCACCGGGCCGTGCGGGAGACCGCCGCCGCGCACCGCGCGACACCGTTCATGGTGCTGCACACCGCGCTCGCGGTGCTGCTGGCCCGGCTCTCCGGCACCGCGGACGTGGTGATCGGCGCCCCGGTCGCGGGCCGCGGCGACGCCGCGCTGGACGAGCTGGTCGGCATGTTCGTGAACACCCTGGTGCTGCGCACCGAGGTGCGCCCCGAGCAGCCGCTGGCCGAGCTGCTCGCCGCCGTCCGCGGCACCGACCTGGCCGCCTTCGACCACGCCGCCGTCCCGTTCGAGCAGCTGGTCGAGGTGCTGAGCCCAGTCCGCTCGCAGGCGCACGCGCCGCTCTACCAGGTCGCGCTGACCCTGCAGAACCACGCCAAGCCGGAGTTCCGGCTGCACCGCCTCGCCATCGCCGCGCTGGAGGTCGGCCCCGCCCCCATCCAGGTGGACCAGGACTGGACGCTCACCGAGCGCACCGAGGACGGCGAACCCGCTGGCATCGACATCTACCTGCACTACGCCGCCGAGCTCTTCGATGCCGAGACCGCGCATGGCTTCGTCGCCGCCTTCGAGCGGGTGCTGCGCACGCTGGTCCGCGCCGCGGACACGCCGGTCGAGGCGGTCGAGCTGCTCACCGCCGCCGAGCGCGACCTGCTGCTGGTGCAGCGCAACGGCACCGCGCAGCCGCTGCCCCCGCAGACCCTGGACGACCTGCTCCCGGCCCGCGCCGCCGCCGACCCCGGCGGCACCGCCGCGCTCTTCGAGGGCGCCGCGCTCACCTACGCCGAGCTGGAGACCAGGGTGCGCGGCCTGGCCCGCGCCCTCATCGCGCGCGGGGTCGGCCCGGAGACCGTGGTCGGCGTCGCTGCGCACCGCGGGATCGACCTGCTGGTCGCGCTCTACGCGGTGGTCCGGGCGGGCGGCGCCTACCTGCCGCTGGACCTGGAGCACCCGGCCGAGCGGCTGAACCGCCTGCTCACCGATGCCGAACCACTCCTCGTCCTCGCCCCGACCGGCTCGGGGATGCCCCCGCTGGACGGCACCCGGGTCCTCGACATCGCCGAACTCGAAGCGGCGCAGCCCGACTCCGGCCCGTGGCACGATGCCGAGCGGCTGCGGCCGCTGCGCCCCGAGAACACCGCCTACATCCTCTTCACCTCCGGCTCCACCGGCAGGCCGAAGGGCGTGACGGTGAGCCACCGCGCCATCGTGAACCAGCTGCGCTGGCTGGAGTTCCGCTACGGCGTCACCGCGGCCGACCGCATCCTGCAGCGCGCGCCGCTGACCTTCGACGTCTCGGTCTGGGAGGTCTTCCTCCCGGTCGCCGTCGGCGCCCCGCTGGTGATCGCCGAGCCAGGCGGCCACCTGGACCTGGCCTACTTCGCCGAGCTGCTGCGCACGCACCGGATCACCATCGCCGAGTACGTGCCGTCGGTGCTGGCCGCGCTGCTGGCCGAGGGCATGGGCGACGCGCTCGCCTCGTTCCGGCACCTGCACTGCGGCGGCGAGGCGCTCACCCCGGACCTGCTGGTCGCGCTGCAGGACGTGGTCGGCGGTGCGCTGCACAATGCCTACGGCCCCACCGAGGCCGCGATCTCGGCGGTCTACCACGAATTCACCGCCGCCGACGCCGAGCAGGGGCGCGACGTCGCCATCGGCAGGCCCTGCTGGAACACCCGCGTCTACGTGCTGGACGCCAGGCTGCGCCCGGTGCCCGCGGGGGTGACCGGCGAGCTGTACCTGGCGGGCGCGCAGCTGGCCCGCGGGTACCACGGGCGCTCCGGGCTCACCGCGGAGCGGTTCGTCGCCGACCCGTTCGGCCCGCGCGGCGAGGTCATGTACCGCACCGGCGACCTGGTGCGCTGGAACCGCGCGGGCGACCTGGTCTACCTCGGCCGCAACGACTTCCAGCTGAAACTGCGCGGGCAGCGGATCGAGCTGGGCGAGATCGAGGCGGCGCTGGCCGCGGTGCCGGGCGTCGCCAATGCCGCGGTGGTCGTGGTGCGGGACGCCGCCGGGCAGGACGTGCTCGCCGGGTACGTGAGCGGGGCCGGGCTGCGCGCGGCGGCGGTGCTCGCCGCGGTGCGCGAGCGGCTGCCCGCCGCCATGGTCCCGGCCCGGCTGCGGGTGCTGGACGACATGCCGCGCACCACCGTCGGCAAGCTGGATCGGGCGGCGCTGCCGCCGTTCGAGGCGGCGGACGCCGCGGTCGGGTTCCGCGCCCCGCGCGAAGGGGCGGAGTCTGTCCTGGCCGCCCTGGTCGCCGAGCTGCTCGGGGCCGGGACGCCGATCGGCGCGGACGACGACTTCTTCGCCCGCGGCGGGAACTCACTGCTCGCCATGCGGCTGGTGGCGCGGGCGAATGCCGCGCTCGGTGCCGCGCTCACGGTCCGCGAGGTCTTCGAGGCGCCGACCCCCGCGCTGCTCGCCGCGCGGGTGAGCACCGGCGCCGCCCGGCCCGCGCTCACCGCGCGCCCGCGGCCGGAGCGGGTGCCGCTCTCGCTGGCGCAGACCCGGATGTGGCTGCTCAACCGGCTCGACCCGGACTCGGCGGTCTACCACATCCCGATCACCATCCGGCTGCGCGGCGCCCTGCGCGAGGCCGCGCTGCGCGCCGCCCTGCGCGATGTCGTCGACCGGCACGAGGCGCTGAGCACCGTCTTCCCCGACGACGGCGCGGGCCCGCACCAGCGTGTCCTCGCCGACCCGCCCACGCTCGCGCTCCCGATCGCCGACGCGACCGAAACCGCGCTGGAAGCAACCATTCTCGCGCTCACCGGCACCGGCTTCGACCTGCGCACCGACCTCCCGCTGCGCGCCGCGCTGTACCGCCTCGCCCCCGACGACCACGTCCTCGCCGTCGTCGTCCACCACATCGCCGCCGACGGCGTCTCCACGGCCCCGCTCGCCCGCGACCTCATGACGGCCTACACCGCCCGCGTCGCCGTCGATCCCGACTCGGCCCGCACTGCCGGGCGCCCCGACCGAGCGCCCGCGACCGCCGCAGACCTGGCGGGTGCCGTCCCGGCAAGCACCGCGGCAGTGTCCACCGACCGGGTCGGGCCCGCGCCCGCGTGGGCCCCGCTCCCGGTGCAGTACGCCGACTTCACCCTGTGGCAGCACGAGACGCTCGGCTCCGCCGACGACCCGGACTCCGTGCTCGCCGAGCAGATCCGCTTCTGGCGCACCGAACTCGCCGGTCTGCCCCCACTCCTGGAACTCCCGACCGACCGCCCCCGCCCTCCGCTCGCCTCCGGCCGCGGCGCCACCGTCGACTTCGCCATCGACGCCGAACTGACCGCCGCCCTCGGCGATCTCGCGAAGGCACACGGCGTCTCACCGTTCATGGTCGTGCACGCCGCCTACGCCACCCTGCTCGGCCTGCTCTCCGGCAGCACCGACATCGCGCTCGGCACCCCGGTGGCGGGCCGCGGCGAACCGGCGCTCGACGACCTCGTCGGCATGTTCGTGAACACCCTGGTCCTGCGCACCCCGGTGCGCCCGGAGGCCACCTTCGCCGAGCTGCTGCGCACCGTGCGCGAGCGCGACGTCCGCGCCTTCGGCCACGCCGACCTCCCGTTCGAGCGGCTGGTCGAGGAGCTGGACCCGGTGCGCTCCCGCGCGCACGCCCCGATCGTGCAGACCCTGCTCACCTTCGAGCACCGCGATGACACCGTGCTCCGGCTCCCCGGCCTCGAGGTCGCCGCGCACCCGCTCGCCAACAACACCGCCCAGTTCGACCTGGCGCTGGAGCTCACCGAGCACGGCACCGAGACCGGCACCGCGCTGCGCGCCCTCCTCCGCTACGCCACCGACCTCTTCGACCGGGACACGGCGACCGCGCTCGCCGCCCGCTTCGTCCGGCTGCTCGAGCTCGTCGCGGCCGACCCGCAGCGCCGGCTCGGCACCATCGACCTGCTCGACCCCGCCGAGCAGCACCGCGTGCTCACCGAATGGAACGCCACCGCGCACCCCGGCGCCCCCGGCGAAACCCTGACCACCCTCTTCGAACGCCAGGTCACCCGCACCCCGGACGCCACCGCCCTGCGCGCGGGCGGCACCGCGCTCAGCTACGCCGAACTCGCCGACCGGGTGCACCGGCTGGCCCGCTGGCTCACCGGCCACGGCGTCGGCCCCGACTCCATCGTCGCGCTCGGCATGCGCCGCTGCGTCGACCAGGTGGTCGGCATGTACGCGGTGCTCGCCACCGGCGCCGCCTACCTGCCGGTCGACCCCGACCACCCGGCCGAGCGGGTGGAGTACGTGCTCGCCACCGCGCGCCCGCTGCTCATGCTGACCTCCGGCTTCGACCCGGAGTCCGGCGGGGTCAGGCAGGTGCGGATCGACCGGCTGGAGCTCTCCGGCTTCGCCTGCACCCCGCTCACCCCGGTGGACCTGCTCGGCATCCCGCACCCGGGGCACGCCGCCTACGTGCTCTTCACCTCCGGCTCGACCGGCCGCCCCAAGGGGGTCGTGGTCGCGCACGCGGCGATCGTGAACCGGCTGCTGTGGATGCAGGAGCAGTACCCACTCACCGCCGACGACGTGGTGCTGCAGAAGACGCCCGCCACCTTCGACGTGTCGGTGTGGGAGTTCTTCTGGCCGCTGCAGGTCGGGGCGGCGCTGGTGCTGGCGGGGCCGGACGGGCACCGCGACCCGGCGCAGCTGGCGGCGCTGGTCGCCGACGCCGGGGTGACGGCGGTGCACTTCGTGCCGTCGGTGCTCGCGGTGTACCTGGAGGAGCCGCGCGCCGCGGAGCGCACCCGGCTGCGGCACCTCTTCGCCTCCGGTGAGGCGCTGCCCGCCGGGGTCGCGCAGCGGGCGCGGGCGCTGACCGGCGCCGCGGTGCACAACCTGTACGGCCCCACCGAGGCCGCGGTCGACGTCACCCACCACACCGTGGTCGACGCCGACACGGACACGGTGCCGATCGGCGCCCCGGTCTTCAATACCCGCCTCTACGTGCTGGATTCCCGGCTCCGGCCGGTTCCCGTCGGCGTGCCGGGCGAGCTGTACCTGGCAGGCGCCCAGCTCGCCACCGGCTACCTGGCCCGCCCCGACCTCACTGCCGACCGCTTCGTCGCCGCCCCCTTCGGCCCCGCGGGCGAGCGCATGTACCGCACCGGCGACCTGGTCCGCAGGCGCGCCGACGGGGAACTGGAGTACCTCGGCCGCACCGACTTCCAGGTCAAGCTGCGCGGCCTGCGCATCGAGCTCGGCGAGATCGAGGCCGCGCTCACCGCGCTCCCCGGCGTCCGCCGCGCGGTCGCCACCGTCCGCTCCGACGAGCGCCGCGGTGACCAGCTCGTCGCCTACGTCGTCCCCGGCGCCGCCGCGGTCCGCGAACCGGCCGCGACCCCGGGTCGCGCCGCGGCACACCCGGAAACCGCAGCCGTGCGCGCCGACCTCGGGGAAGCCGCATCGGTGCCCGCCGACGCAGCCCGCACGGAAGCCGCGGCGGCGTTGCCCGCCTTCGACCCCGAGACCGCCCGCCGCGCGCTCGCGGAAACGCTGCCCGCGTACATGATCCCGGCCGCCTTCGTGGCACTGGAAACCCTGCCGCTCAACGCCTCCGGCAAACTCGACCGCAACGCCCTCCCCGCCCCCGAGTTCGAGAGCACCGCCTTCCGCGCCCCGGAGTCCGACACCGAACGCCTGGTCGCCCGGCTCCTCGGCGACCTCCTCGGCGCGAGCGAGGTCGGCGCCGACGACGACTTCTTCGCCCTCGGCGGCAACTCCCTGATCGCCACCCGCCTGGTGGCCAGGCTCGGCGCCGAGCTCACCGCCGACCTCCCGGTCCGGCTGGTCTTCGAGGCCCCGACGGTCGCGGCGCTCGCCGCCCGCGCCGAGCGGCTGGCGGGCACCGGCGGCCGCCCCGCGCTCACCCGCCGCCCGCGCGCCGAGCTGACCCCGCTCTCCCCGGCACAGCAGCGCATGTGGTTCCTGAACCGCTTCGACCCGGCCGAGACGGTGAACAACATCCCCGCCGTCATCCGGCTCACCGGCCCGCTCGACGGCGCCGCGCTCACCGCCGCGCTCGCCGACGTGGTCGCCAGGCACGAAACCCTGCGCACGCTCTACCCCGACCTGGACGGCACCGGCTGGCAGCGGGTGCTCCCCGCTGACCGGGTCCCCCCGCTCACCGTCACCGAGAGCGACGACCCGGCCCGCGCGGTCGCCGAGCTGGTCGACACCCCGTTCGACGTCACCGCGGAGGTGCCGGTGCGGGTCGCGCTGCTGCGGCAGAGCCCGACCGAGCACGTGCTCGCCCTGGTCCTGCACCACATCGCCGCCGACGGCTTCTCGCTCGGCCCGCTCGCCCGCGACCTCGCCGCCGCCTACGCCGCGCGGGCGAACGGGACCGCCCCGGCCTGGACCCCGCTCCCGGTGCAGTACGCGGACTACGCGCTCTGGCAGCGCGACCTGCTCGGCGCCGAGGACGACCCCGGCTCGACCGCCGCCGCCCAGCTGGGCTACTGGCGCACCGCGCTGCGCGGCGCCCCCGCCCAGCTCGACCTCCCCGCCGACCGCCCGCGCCCCGCCGTCGCCTCGCACCGCGCGGGCGAGACCGCGCTCCCGCTCACCTCCGCGCTGGTGTCCGCGATCGCCGCGCTGGCCGCCGCGCACGACGCCACCCCGTTCATGGTGGTGCACGCGGCGCTCGCGACCCTGCTCGCCCGGCTCTCCGGCACCGCCGACATCGCCGTCGGCACCCCGGTCGCGGGCCGCGGCGCCGCCGAACTCGACGACCTCATCGGCATGTTCGTGAACACCCTCGTGCTGCGCACCGAGGTCGACGCCGCCGCCCCGTTCGGCGCCGTGCTGCGCCGGGTCAGGGAGACCGACCTGGACGCCTTCGCCAATGCCGACATCCCCTTCGAGCGGCTGGTCGAGGTGCTCGACCCGCCGCGCTCGCAGGCCAGGCACCCGCTCTTCCAGGTCGCGCTGTTCTTCCAGAACCTGGAGCCGGTCGCGGTCGAGTTGGCCGGGCTGACCATGGCCGAGCACCAGGTCACCGAGGTCGGCTCCCGCTTCGACCTGCAGCTCACCGTGACCGCCGACGCGCTGCGGCTGACCTACGCCGCCGACCTCTTCGACGAGCCGACGGTGCGCGGGGTCGGGGAGCGGCTGCTCCGGCTGCTGGCCGCGGTCGCCGCCGCCCCCGAGCAGCCGGTCGGCGACATCGACCTCTTCGAGCCGGGCGAGCGGCACCGGGTGCTCACCGAGTGGAACGATTCCGCGCACGTCTCGTTCGGCTCCGAGCTGCTGCTCGACGAGTTCTCCGCGCAGGCCGCAGCCACCCCGTTCCACCCGGCGCTGGTCTTCGTGCCGGACGACGGCGGCGCCGTCACCACCATCACCTACGGCGACCTCGCCCGGCGGGTGAACCAGCTGGCCAGGCACCTGATCGAGCTCGGCGTCGGGCCGGAGGCGCTGGTCGCGCTGGCCCTGCGGCGCTCGATCGACCTGGTGGTCGCGATGTACGCGGTGCTGGAGGCGGGCGGCGCGTACGTGCCGATCGACCCCGACCACCCGGAGCGGCGGATCGCGCACATCCTGGACACCGCCCGCCCGGCCGCGGTGCTCGCGACCGCGGGCACCGAGCCCGCCTTCGACGGCACCGTCGTGCGCCTGGACGAGCTGCGGCTGGACGGCTACCGGGACGACCCGGTCGCCGCGGACGAGCGGCCGCTGCCGCTGCGCCCGGCGCACCCGGCGTACGTCATCTTCACCTCCGGCTCCACCGGCAAGCCCAAGGGCGTGAGCGTCCCGCACGCCGCCATCGTCAACCAGGCGAACTGGATGCAGTCCCGGTACCGGCTGGCGCCGGGCGAGGTGTACCTGCAGAAGACCGCCACCACCTTCGACGTATCGCTGTGGGGCTACTTCCTGCCGCTGCGGGTCGGCGCCACCGTCGTGCTCGCCGCGCCGGACGGCCACCGCGACCCCGGCTACCTCACCGAGGTGATCGCCGGGTACGGCGTCACCGCCACCGATTTCGTGCCATCCATGCTGAGCGTCTTCGCCGCGCACGTGGCGGCGGCGGGCCGCGCGGCGGCGCTTGCCACGCTGCGCCGGGTCTTCGTGATCGGCGAGGCGCTGCCCGCCGAGACGGTGCGGGCCTTCGGCGCGGTGAGCCCCGCGGCGCTGCACAACCTGTACGGCCCCACCGAGGCCGCGGTCAGCATCACGCACCGCGACGTCACCGGCGAGACCGGCCGCACCGTGCTGCCGATCGGCGTGCCGGAGTGGAACAGCCGCGTCTACGTGCTGGACAGCAGGCTCCGGCCCGCGCTGCCCGGCACGGCAGGTGAGCTCTATCTCGCGGGCGTGCAGCTGGCCCGCGGCTACCAGGCCCGCCCCGACCTCACCGCGGACCGCTTCGTCGCCGACCCGTTCGGCGCGCCGGGGCAGCGCATGTACCGCACCGGCGACCTGGTCCGCTGGGACACCACCGGCCACGCCCCCGAGCTGATCTACCTCGGCCGCACCGATTTCCAGGTGAAGTTCCGCGGCCAGCGGATCGAGCTGGGGGAGATCGAGGCGGTGCTGGCCGCGGTGCCCGGCGTCGCGCAGGCCGCGGTGCTGGTGATCGGCGAGCACCTGGCCGGCTACCTGACCCCGGCCCCCGGCGCGGTGCTCGATGCCGCCGCGGTGCTCGACGCCGCGGCCGCCGCGCTGCCCGCGTACATGGTGCCCGGCGCCCTCGTGGTGCTCGACGCTTTCCCGCTCAATGCCTCCGGCAAGCTGGACCGGGCCGCGCTGCCCGCCCCCGAGTTCGCCCGCACCGCCTACCGCCCCCCGGTGACCCCGGCGCAGCGGCAGGTCGCGGCGGCCTTCGAGGCGGTGCTCGGCAGCGCGCGGATCGGGCTGGACGACGACTTCTTCGCGCTCGGCGGCAACTCGCTCAGCGCCACCAGGGTGACCGCGCGGCTCGGCGCCGCACTGCACCGGCGGGTGCCGGTGCGGCTGCTCTTCGAGGCCTCCGGGGTGGCGGCGCTCGCCGCGCGGATCACCGCGGAATCGACGGCGGACGACGTGGTCCCGCTGCTCGCCGGGGTACGCCCCGAGCGGCTCCCGCTGGCTCCGGTGCAGCGCGGCATGTGGCTGGCCAACCGGCTCGACCCGACCTCCGTGGTACACAACATCCCGGTCGCGGTGCGGCTGCACGGCGGGCTGGACACCGCCGCGCTCGCCGCCGCCTTCACCGACGTGGTGGCCAGGCACGAGGTGCTGCGCACCGTCTACCCGGCCGGGCCGGACGGCACCGGCCACCAGGTGATCCTGCCCGCCGAGCCGCCGCCGGTGCGGCTGGCGGTGCGCGAGCCGGACGGCACCCCGCTCGCCGACCGGATCGGCGCGGTGCTGGCGGGCGGCTTCGACGTCACCGCCGAGGTGCCGGTCCGCGCGGTGCTGCTGCGCGCGGACCCGACCAGCCAGGTGCTGGTCGCGGTGCTGCACCACGTGGCCGCCGACGGCTACTCCATGGCCCCGCTGCTGCGCGACCTCATGGCCGCCTACCTGGCCAGGGTGCTCGGCACCGACCCGGCCTGGCCGCCGCTCACCGCCCAGTACGCCGACTACGCGCTCTGGCAGGCCGCCGCCGTCGAGGCCGCCGCCGACACCGAGCTCGCCTACTGGCGGGAGACCCTGCGCGACCTGCCCGACCCCGCGCTGCCCACCGACCGCCCGCGCCCCGCGGTGGCGAGCCACCGCGGCGGCACCGTGCGCGCCCGGATCGGCGCCGAGGTCGCCGACCGGGTGCGCGCGCTGGCCGCCGAGCACCGGGCGACCCCGTTCATGGTCGTGCACACCGCGCTCGCGGTGCTGCTCGCCCGGCTCTCCGGCAGCTCCGACGTGGTACTCGGCACCCCCGTGGCCGGGCGCGGCGCCGCCGCGCTCGACGACCTGGTCGGCATGTTCGTGAACACCCTCGTGCTGCGCACCGAGATCGACACCGCCGCCCCCTTCGCCGCGCTGCTCGACACCGTGCGCACCGCCGACCTGGCCGCCTTCGGCCACGCCACCGTCCCCTTCGAGCGGGTCGTCGCCGAGCTCGGGACCGAGCCGTCGCCCGCCAGGCACCCGCTCTTCACCGTCGCGCTCAGCTACCTGGCCGACGGCTCCCCGGCGGGCGCCGCGACCGCGGTGCCAGGCCTCGACCCGAGCCCGGTCGAGTTCACCGAGGCGGTGGCCCGCTTCGACCTGCAGTTCACCGTGGCGGGCGACCCCGACGCCGACGGTCACCTGAGCGTCGAGCTCGACTACGCCACCGACCTCTTCGACGAGGCCACCGCGGCCGGGCTGCTGCGCCGCTTCGGCAGGCTGCTCGGCGCGCTCACCGCCGACCCGGCCCGCCCGGCGGGCGATGCCGAGCTGCTCGGCCCGGCCGAGCGCGCCGCGCTGCTCGCGGCCCCGGCCGCCACCGCCGCGCCGCGCACGCTGCCGGAGCTCATGGCCGCCGCCGTCGCGCTCGACCCGGACGCCACCGCGCTCGTCGACGGCGTGCGTGAACTCAGCTACCGCGCACTGGACGAGCGCTCCGCCCGGCTCGCCCGGCTGCTGACCGCGCGCGGCATCGGCGCCGAGGACACCGTCGCCGTCGCGGTGCCGCGCTCCGCGGAGTCGCTGCTCGCGCTCTGGGCGGTGGCCCGCACCGGCGCCACCTTCGTCCCGGTCGACCCCACCTACCCGGCCGAGCGGATCGAGCACATGCTCACCGATTCCGGCGCCGCGCTCGGCCTCACCGTCGGCGCGGTCCGCGCCGAGCTGCCCGGCGCGGTCGAGTGGATCGCGGTCGACGCCGCCGACACCGCGGCCAGGCTGCGCGCCCTGCCGCCCGGCCCGGTGCTGCCGGTCCGCCCGATCCGGGCCGCGCAGCCCGCCTGGATCATCTACACCTCCGGCTCCACCGGCGTGCCCAAGGGCGTCGTCGCCACGCACGGCGGGCTCGCCGGGGTGGCGGCTGCTCAGCGCGCCGCCTACCTGACCACCGCGGAATCGCGCGTGCTGCACGTCGCCTCGCCCAGCTTCGACGCCTCCATGCTGGAGCTGCTGCTCGCGCTGGCCGCCGGCGCCAGGCTGGTGATCGCGCCCGCCGGGGTGTACGGCGGGGCCGAGCTCACCGCGCTGATCCGGCGCGCCGGGGTCACGCACGCCTTCCTCACCCCGGCGGTGCTGCGCACCCTGGACCCGGAGCAGCTGCCCGGGCTCGCACACCTCACCGTCGGCGGCGAGGCGTACGGCCGCGACCTGGTCGACCGCTGGGCGCCAAGCCGCGCGCTGCACAACACCTACGGCCCCACCGAGACCACCATCATCACCAGCATCAGCGCCCCGCTGCGCGCGGGCGAGCCGTTCGACATGGGCGCGCCGATCGACGGCATGTCCGCGCTGGTGCTCGATGCCAGGCTGCGCCCGGTGCCGGTCGGCGTGGTCGGCGAGCTGTACCTGCGCGGCCCCGGCCTCGCGCGCGGCTACCACCGGCGGCCCGGACTCTCCGCCGACCGGTTCGTGGCCGACCCGTACGGCCCCGCGGGCGGGCGGCTCTACCGCACCGGCGACCTGGTCGCCTGGACCGCCGCGGGCGGGCTGCGCTACGCCGCCCGCGCCGACCAGCAGGTCAAGGTGCGCGGGCTGCGGATCGAGCTGGGCGAGATCGACGCGGTGCTCGCCGCGCATGGGTCGGTCGGCTCGGCGGTCACGCTCGGGCACCCTGACCCGTCCGGGAACACCGCGCTGGTCGCCTACGTGGTGCCCGCGCCCGGCCACACCGTCGACATCGCCGAGCTCACCGCGCACGCCGGGCGGTCGCTGGCCGGGTACATGGTGCCCGCCTCGATCACCGTGCTGGCCGCGCTGCCGCTCACCCCGGTCGGCAAGCTCGACCGGAAGGCGCTGCCCGCGCCGGAGTTCCGCGCCACCGAGTTCCGGGCCCCGCGCAGCGCCGCCGAGCTGGCGGTGGCCGAGGTCTTCGCCGAGCTGCTCGGGCTGGAGCGGGCCGGGCTGGACGACGACTTCTTCGCGCTCGGCGGCAACTCGCTCACCGCCACCCAGCTGGCCGCGCGGCTCGCCGCCCGGCTCGGCACCCCGGTCGGGGTGCGCCGGGTGTTCGAGCACCCGACCGTCGCCGCGCTGGCCGCCGAACTCGGCGCGGGCGCGGCGGTTTCCGGGCCCGCACTGGTCCGCGGGGAGCGCACCGGGCCGGTCCCGCTCTCGCTGGCCCAGCAGCGCATGTGGCTGCTGAACCGGCTCGATCCGGAGTCCACCGCCTACAACATCCCGCTCGCGGTGCGGCTCGGCGGCGAACTCGACGCCGCCGCGCTGGACGCCGCCGTCGCCGATGTCGTCGAGCGGCACGAGACGCTGCGCACGGTGTACCCGAACACCGGGTCCGGGCCGGTCCAGGTGGTGCTGCCCGCCGCGGAGTCCGGGCGGCCGGTGCTCACCCCGATCCCGGTCGCGGCCGATGACATGCTCGCCGCCGCGGGCGATTTCATCGGCGCGGGCTTCGACGTCACCGCCGCCGTCCCGCTCCGCGCCCGGCTCTTCGCCGTGACCGGCAGTGCCGCCGCGGACACCGCCGATTCCGCGCCGGGCACCGTGCCGCCGCCGGACGGCGCGGACGCGGCCCGGCCCGGCGCGGCGGGCCAGGAGCACGTGCTCGTCGTGGTCGTGCACCACATCGCCGCCGACGGCTCGTCGCTCGCCCCGCTCGCCCGCGACCTCGTCCTCGCCTACGCGGCGCGCCGCGGCGGCACCGCACCGACCTGGACCCCGCTCCCGGTGCAGTACGCCGACTTCAGCCGCTGGCAGCGCGCAACCCTCGGCGCCGAGGACGATCCCGGCTCGCTGGTCACCCGCCAGCTCACCTTCTGGCGGGACACCCTGGCCGGGCTGCCCGCCCAGCTCACCCTGCCCACCGACCGCCCGCGCCCCCCGGTGGTCTCCACCAGGGGCAGGCACCTCGACTTCACCGTCGACGCCGCACTGCACGGCCGCCTCGCCGAACTGGGCAGGCAGCGCGGGGCCACGCTCTTCATGGTGCTGCACGCCGCATGGGCCACCCTGCTGGCCCGGCTCTCCGGCACCGCCGACATCGCCGTCGGCACCCCGGTCGCCGGGCGCGGCGCCGCCGAACTCGACGACGTCGTCGGCATGTTCGTGAACACCCTGGTCCTGCGCGCCGAGGTGCGCGCAGGCGACCCGTTCCTCGACCTCCTCACCCGCGTGCGGGAAACCGACGTCGCCGCCTTCGCGCACGCCGACGTGCCCTTCGAGCGGCTGGTCGAGGTGCTGAACCCGGAGCGCTCCACCGCGCGGCACCCGCTCTTCCAGGTCGGCTTCTCCTTCCACAACCAGGCCGAGGCGGACCTGGAGCTGGCCGGGCTGCGGGTGGCCGCGCTCGACATCGCCTCCGAGGTGTCGCAGTTCGACCTGCACCTGGTGATCACCGACCGCTACCACCCCGACGGCACCCCCGCCGGGCTCGCCGCCTCGCTCACCTACGCGACCGCGCTCTTCGACGAGTCCACGGTCGCCGGGTTCGCCGGGCGGCTGCACCGGCTGCTCGCCGCCGTCTGCGCCGAGCCGCGGGTCGCCGTCGGCGACATCCCGCTGCTCGACGCCGCCGAGCGGGAGCGGCTGCTGCACACCTGGAACCGGCCGGATCGCGCCCTGCCCGGCCCGGCCACCCTGATCGCGGGCTTCGAGGCACAGGTCGCCCGCACACCCGACGCGATCGCGCTGGTCGACGGTGCGCTGACGGTCACCTACGCCGAACTCTCCGCCAGGGTGAATCGCCTGGCCCGGCTCCTCGTCGGCCGCGGCATCGGCCCGGAGACGCGGGTGGCGCTCGCGCTCCCGCGCGGGGTCGACCTGGTGACCGGGATGTACGCCGTTGTCACGGCGGGCGCCGCCTACGTCCCGCTGGACCCCGCGCACCCCGCCGAGCGGACCGCCGCCGTCCTGGCCGCCGCCGAACCGCAGCTCGTGCTCACCGCCGCGGCCTGGCCGCACCCGCTCCCCGGCGAGCGGGAGGTGGTCGAGGTGGCCGCTGCCGAACGAGCCGCCGAGGCAGCACCTGCCCACCCCGCGCGGCCGTACGCGCTGTCCAGCGCACCCCTGCGCGACACCGAGCGCACCGCGCCCCTTCGCCCGGAGCACCCGGCGTACGTCATCTTCACCTCCGGCTCCACCGGCACCCCCAAGGGCGTCGCGGTCCCGCACGCCGCCGTGGCGCACCAGCTGGAGTGGATGCAGTCCGAATACCACCTCGGCGCCGAGGACGCCGCCCTGCTCACCACATCGGCCGCCTTCGACCTCTCGGTCTGGGAGTTCTGGTGGGCCCCGCGCACCGGCGCCCGCCTGGTCCTCGCCCCGCAGGGCGCCCAGCGCGACCCCCGCGGCCTGCTCGACCTGATCGAGCGCACCGGCACCACCACCGTCACCCTGGTCCCGTCGCTGCTCGCCATGCTCGCCGAGACCGCGGGCACGGCACCGCTGCCCGCCACCCTGCGCCGCCTCCTGGTGATCGGCGAGGCGCTGCCCGCCGCCACCGTGCGCAAGGTCGCCGCGCTGACCACGGCCAGGATCGACAACCTCTACGGCCCCACCGAGGCCGCGGTCTCGATCACCCGCTACCGCACCGCATCCGGGCTGCCCGGCCCGGTCACCCCGATCGGCACCCCCGAGGCGGGCTCCAGGGTGCACGTCCTGGACGACCGGCTGCACCCGGTCCCGATCGGCGTCACCGGCGAGCTGTACCTGGCGGGCGCCCAGCTGGCCCGCGGCTACCACGCCCGCCCCGAGCTCACCGCCGAGCGGTTCGTCGCCGACCCCTTCGGCCCGGCGGGGGAGCGGCTCTACCGCACCGGCGACCTGGTGCGCTGGAACGCCGACGGGCAGCTGGAGTACGTGGAGCGCCGCGACTTCCAGGTCAAGGTCCGCGGCTACCGCATCGAGCTCGCCGATATCGAGCACGCGCTGCTGGCCCACCCCGGGGTGCGCGCGGCGGCGGTGCTCGCGCACGGCACCGGCGAGCACACCCTGCTCGCCGGGTACTACGCCGCCGACGCGGTCGACCCCGCCGCGCTGCGGGCCGCGCTCGCCGAGCGGCTGCCCGGCTACATGGTGCCCGCCGCGCTCGTCCCGCTGGCACGGCTGCCGCTCACCGCCAACGGCAAGCTGGACCGGGCCGCGCTGCCCGCCCCCGAGCTCGGCGCCGCCGAGTTCACCGCGCCCGCTTCGGAGCTGGAGCAGGCCGTCTGCGCCGCCTTCGCCGACGTGCTCGGCGCCGAGCGGATCGGCACCACCGACAACTTCTTCGAGCGCGGCGGCAACTCGCTGCTCGCCACCACCATGGCCGGGCGGCTGGGGGAGGCGCTCGGCGAGGTCGTCTCGGTGGTCTGGCTCTTCGCCGCCCCCACCCCGGGCGGGCTGGCCGAGCGGATCGCCGCGCACCGCGCCGGGCGCGGCCGGGTCGAGCGCGAGGTGGCCTACGAGGTGCTGCTCCCGCTGCGCGCGGGCGGCGGCGCGGAGCCGCTGTTCTGCTTCGCCCCCGCGGGCGGCATCGCCTGGTCGTTCGCCGGGCTGGCCGCGCACATCGACCGGGAGCGGCCGCTCTACGGCCTGCAGTCGCCGGTGCTCGCCGGGGAGCCCGAGCTGCCCGGATCGCTCGCGGAGTGGGCCGCCCGCTGCGTCGACGAGATCCGCGGCGTGCAGCCCGAAGGGCCGTACCACCTGCTCGGCTGGTCGCTCGGCGGGGTCCTCGCGCACGCCGTCGCGGTGGCGCTGCAGGACAGCGGCCAGCAGGTCGCGCTGCTCGGCATGATGGACAGCTCGCTCGAGGTGCCCGCCGAGCGGGACGGCTCGGTGGTGGTCGGCGACCTGCTCGGCGGGTTGCTCGGCAGCTCGGCGGGCGCAGGCTCCGCACCCGTCACCCTGACCGACCTGGCCACCCGCCTCGGCGACCTCCCCGAGCCCTTCGCCTCCTTCGGCGCCGACCGCCTGCACCGCGTCCTGGACGCGGGCGTCCGCTCCCTCGACCTGGTCGCCCGCTACCGCCCCCGCACCTACAAGGGCGACCTCGTCTACTTCACCGCCGCGCTCGACGACCCCACCGGCGCCACCGGCGCCGCGGGCTGGGCGGGCGCCGTGGACGGCACCGTGCACAACCACGCCGTCCCCGCGACGCACTGGCACATGACCGGCGAACCGGCGCTCGCCCGGATCGGCCACGTCCTCGCCGACGTCTGGACGCGCCACCACCCGACCCCCGACACCCCGTTCCCCCGGCAGGAAGGTCGCACCCGATGAACAACCCCTTCGACGACGACGATGCCCAGTTCTACGTCCTGATCAACGACGAGGGCGAGCACTCGCTCTGGCCGGTCTTCGCCGCCGTCCCCGGCGGCTGGACCGTCGCGCACGGCGCCGCCGCCCGCCGCGAATGCCTGCACTACGTCGAAACCCACTGGCTCGACATGCGCCCCAACTCCCTGGTCACCGCCGTGAACACCCCCTGAACCACCCGAATGCGGGGCGCGCGGGCCACATCCCCCCTTCCGCCCGCGCGCCCCGACCCACGCGCTACCGTCACCGGGTGACCCAGGCGGAGGATTCGGTGCATCCCGGTGAGATTCTGCTGACGGAGTACCTGGAACCGCTCGGCATCACGCAGCACCGCCTCGCGGTGGCGATCGCGGTACCGCCGCGGCGGATCAACGAGATCGTGCACGGTACCCGGCGGATCACCACGGACACCGCGTTGCGGCTGGCCCGCTACTTCGACACCAGCGAGCGGTTCTGGCTCAACCTCCAGGATCGGTACGACATCGAGGTGGAGCGGGAGCGCCTGGCCGACGTGCTCGCCGCGATCCGGCCACTGCGCTCGGCCTGACGAAAGGCGCTACCAGGCGTCCGGTTCCGAGCTCCAGTCCTCGTCCCGGAGGCGGAGGGCGTCCGCGCGGGCTTGCTCGAGCCAGACCCGGCGGTCCTCATCCGCCGGGTCTTCGATGTCCGGCATCAGGTGCGGCGGTCGCCGGTGGCGGTGGTCATGCGGTCGCGCCACTCGGTGACGGCCGCGCCGCGGCGGGTGCCGAGGGTGGCGTCGAAGCGGCGGGCGCGCTTGGCGACGGTGAGCCCGACGTAGGTGTTGGGGCCGGTGATGGCGGCGGTGGCGACCGCACAGGCCTCGTCGACCTCACCCCCGGCGAGCAGCGCGGTGGCGTGCTCGAAGCGCACCAGCGCGGGCTCCATGGTCTCGGACGGGTGGTAGGCGGCGATCGCCTCGGAGGCGGCCTGCTCGGTCTGGTCGACGAGCCCGAGCCGGGCCGAGCCGATGGCCCGGTAGAAGGCGAGCTTCTCCGGCCGGAAGGAGAAGATGCCGAGCGGCATCTCCTCGGGTTTCGCTACCGCGAGCGCGGCGGCGGCCCGGTCGATGCAGCGCGCGAAATCATTCGCTTCGCCGAGTTCGGCGTGCGCCCGCGCGGCCAGGCTCCAGAGCCAGGCGGTGGCGGGCCCGCGGTCCGGGTTCTGCGCGAGCCGCGGCGCGAGCAGCGAGAGCACGTCGCGCGGGCGGTCGCTGTAGGTGGGCAGGTAGCCGGCGCCTGCCAGCGCGATGTCCTCGGTGTAGCGGTCCCCGATGTCCTGCGCGGCGTGCGCGGCGGTGGTGTACCACATCTTGGCCTGGCCGAAATGCCCGTCGTTGAACAGGATCTCGCCGACGACGGTCGCCAACCTGCCCGCGGTGCGCACCAGCCTGGCCTGCGCCGCGGTGGTCTGCCGCTCGGCGAGACAGCTGCGGACAGCCCGGAACTGCTCCAGCGCGCCGGGCAGCAGCTCGCGCGGCGGCACCTGCACCGCGCGGGTGCCGAGGTGGGTGGCGGTCTCTTCGAGCACGAGCAGCCTACGCTCGCTGATCGAGCCCGCGTCCAGCGCCGCGAGCATCCGTTCGGGTTCCGCCGCGACGAGCGCCGCGGCCTGGCCGGCTATTCCGATGCCGGCGTAGGTCAGTAGTTCACGCCTTCTCACGTCGTCCTCGACTTCCTTGTCGAGCCCGCTTTCGAGCTTGGGTTCCGGTTCGGCGATTGCCTGCGTGAACCGGGCCAGCGCCTCGGCGTCCGCCTCGGCCAGCACCCGATCCAGCAAGCGCCTGCTCGCATCGTGCATCCGCGTGGTGCGGCCGTTCTCCCACAACCCCACGGTGCGTGGTGTCACTCCCACCAGACGGGCGAACTCGTACCGACTCCGGCGCATCGCCGCGCGCAGCGCTCGGACGTGTTCACCCCTCCAGTCGACTTCGAGCATAGGTGCCGCCTCGTCCCCTACCGGTGCTTACAAGCGAAAAGTACTCGCAATTACCGTATTCGGGACTGGTTTGCGCGTAGTCGGCGCATGCACCCTTGAAAGCGCACCCGGTGCCGGGGGTTGTGCCCGAACCCTCTCGGTGGACGCCCTTTTCGACCGGAGCCCGCGCGCGGTCCGATCCAGCCGCCCCCCGGCTCCTCCCGCGCCACCACGGCGCCGGGTGCACACATCGAGCAACACGGAGGTGGACCATGGATGTACTCGCGCCGGATACCCGCGAACTGTGGTTGATGCAGAGCCGCGACTGCGCGTCCGAGCCGCCGCCGCTGGATGCCGCCCGCGCCCGCTTCGTGCTCGCGGTGCACGCCGGGCACGGCGCGGGCTGCAGGCAGTTCCTCGCCGCCGCCGCATTCTCCTACGGTGCCTATCGGGACACCGCCCGAGTCTGACCGGCGCAGACCGCGCGCCGACCGGCGCCGCGTGAGGGGCGGCACCGGGTGCGGCGCGGCGCCGCTCGAGCGCGGCACCGCGCAGTCCGTGCGGCGGTCGCGGCGCACTCGCGTCCGTGCCTTCCGCGACTACGCGGCGTTGCTGAGCGTCTCGAATTCGCTGTCGGACAGCGTGATTTCCGCCGCCGCGATGTTCTCCTCGACGTGCGCCACCGTCGACGTGCCCGGGATCGGCAGCACCACCGGCGAGCGCCGCAGCAGCCAGGCCAGCGCCAGCTGGGCGGGCGAGGCGCCGTGCTCGGCGGAGATGGCGTCCAGCGGCCCGCCCGGCCTGGCCAGCTCGCCGGTCGCGATCGGGAACCACGGGATGAAGGCGATGTTCTCCGCCTCGGCGTATGCCAGCACCTCCTCGTCGGCCCGGTTCGCCAGGTTGTACAGGTTCTGCACCGAGACGATCGGCGCGATCTCCCGCGCCTCCTGCAGCTGTGCCACGCTCACCTGGGAGACGCCGATGTGCCGGATCTTGCCCTCCTCGCGGAGCAGCGCCAGCTCGCCGAGCTGGTCGGCGAGCGGCACCTTCGGGTCGATCCGGTGCAGCTGGTAGAGGTCGATCCGGTCCACGCCGAGGTGGCGCAGGCTCAGCTCGGTCTGCTGGCGCAGGTACTCGGGGCGGCCCACCGGCCGCCAGTCGCCCGGCCCGGAGCGGGTGAGCCCGCCCTTGGTGGCGATCACCAGGTTGTCGGCGTACGGGTGCAGCGCCTTCCGGATCAGCTGCTCGCTGACGAACGGCCCGTAGGAGTCGGCGGTGTCGATGAAGTTCACGCCGAGCTCGACGGCGCGCCGCAGCACCCGCACCGCCTCGTCGGGGTCGCGCGGGTCACCCCAGACGCCATCGCCGGTCAGCTGCATGGCGCCGTAGCCGAGCCGGTTGACCGGCAGGTCGCCGCCGAGCGCGAAGGTGCCGGACGCATCGGCCGGGCGGGACTCCACATCGGTGCTCATCACAGATCCTCTCGTCGTCGGTACCCCTCGGTGCGCAACCGGGGGAGCGGCCCGGATGTTCCCGCGCGATGAATCCGCCGCGCTCGCCGCGTCGAAACAGGGGAGGAAGGGAGAACCATGTCCGAGCAGCAGATCCGCACCGTCGTCGAGGACTGGGTGGCCGCCATCCGGTCCCGCGACCTGGAAGCCACCGTGGCGAACCACACCGACGACATCGTCATGTTCGACGTCCCGCCGCCGCAGAACGGTGTCCGCGGCGCCGCCGAGTACCGCGCGACCTGGCCGCCGTTCTTCGAGTTCATCGCCACCGGCGCCCGCTTCGAGATCGTCGAGCTCCAGGTGACCGCGGGCGCCGAGGTCGCCTTCGCGCACGCCCTGCTGCACTGCGCCACCCCGGACGAGCTGCGCGCGCACCCGGACCGGCGGCTGCGCATCACCCTGGGCCTGCGGCACGAGGGCGGGCGCTGGCTGATCGCCCACGAGCACCACTCGTTCCCGCTGGCGGACTGAGCTCAGGCGCCGAAGAGGATCGTCCGCATGAGCAGGCGCACCCGCTCCGGCGAGGCGACCGGGTCGGTGTCGAAGGCCCGGCCGAGATCCACCACCTGGGCGAAGGCCGCGTGCACCAGGAACCGGGTCTCGGCCGAGCTGAGCTCGGGGCGCACGTCGCGCACCAGCCGGGCCCACTCCTCGACGCTGAGCCGCTGGATATTGCGCAGCACCGTGCGCTCCTCCACCGGCACGTGCTGGAACTCGGTGTAGTAGACGAAGGTCAGCGCGCGCTCGGCGAAGGAGCCGGTGACGTACTGCGTGATCAGCGCCTCCAGCGCGTCCGCGCTGTCGGTGCTCGCCGCCACCGCGGGGCCGATGGCGCCGGAGACCCGGTCCGCCGCGCGCCGGAAGGCGGCGGCGAGCAGGTCGCTCTTGCCCCGGTAGAAGCGGTAGACCGCGGAGGCGGCGGAGAGCCCGGCCGCGGTGGCGATCTCCTCCACGCTGACATTCGGGTAGCCGCGGGCGTGGAAGAGCTCGACCGCCTTGCGCAGCAGCAGCTCGTGCTTGAACGAGTCCGGGATCTCCACCGGGGCGGGCAGCTCGGTGGCGACCGCGGGCGGGAGCGTGGCGCCCGCCAGCGCGGTGGCCGCGCTGCCGAGCAGCTTCTGGATGGTCTTGACCGGGAGCGCGGCGTGGTGGTCGGCGATGCTGGTGACGGCGCTCAGGATGGCGACGCAGAGCACCCCGACGTCGCTCTCGGAGAGCTCGGGGCGCAGCGCCGCCACCTGGGTGCCGAGCGCGCGCAGCACCGTCATCTGCTGTTCGTTCAGCAGCGCCAGGTCGTCCGGCTCCAGGTAGCGGCCCTCCCAGCGCACCAGGGTGACGGTGGGGCGGTTCTCGATGGTGGTCCCGATCAGCGCCTCGAGCACGTGCTGCAGCCGGGTGCGCGGCGGCGCGTCGTCGAGGTCCGCGGGCAGCCGCACCGCCTCCACCATGGCACCGCCGACCCGCAGCAGCTCCTCCTGGAAGAGCGCGTACTTGCTGGGGTAGTGCCGGTACAGCGCGGCCGAGCTGATGCCGAGCGCGGTGGCGATGTCCTCCATGCTGACGCCGTGGTAGCCCAGCGAGCCGAAGGCGGCCGCGGAGGTCGCCGCGATCTGGGCCCGCCGGTTCTTCGGCCGCCGCCGGATCTCCCGAGGTGCCGAGTCGCCGGTGACCGCCTTGCGCGTACTGCGGCGATTGTCGACACTCATGCCGACATGGTATCGGCACGGACCCCGGTCGCCCGCCGCTGCGCCGTCCGGTTCCGCCGCCCGCGGTTCACGTCGCGGCAGGCCGCTGTTCGGCGTACCAGTCCAGCAGCGCCGGGTCGTCGACCGCGCTGCGCTCGACCACCCGCCCCGGCTCCGCGCCCTGGAACAGCTTCTTGATCGGCACCTCGAGCTTCTTGCCGGTCCTGGTGTGCGGGATGCCGGGCGCGACGATCACCTCGTCCGGCACGTGCCGCGGCGAGACCTCGGTGCGGATGGTGCCTGCGATCCTGGCGCGCAGTTCGTCGGTGAGATCGGCGCCGGCGGCCAAGGTGACGAAGAGCGGCATCCAGTAGCCGCCGTCCGGTTGCTCGACGCCGATCACCAGCGCCTCGGTGATCTCCGGCAGCCGCTCCACCGACTGGTAGATGTCGGCGCTGCCCATCCGGATGCCGTGCCGGTTCAGCGTGGAGTCCGAGCGGCCGTGCACGACGACGCTGCCGTGCCCGGTCAGCGTGATCCAGTCGCCGTGCCGCCAGATGCCGGGGAAGGTGTCGAAGTAGGCGTCGTGGTAGCGGTGCCCGTCGGGGTCCTTCCAGAACCGCACCGGCATGGACGGCATGGGCGCGGTCACCACCAGCTCGCCGACCTCGTCGCGCACCGGCTTCCCGTCCGGGTCGAAGGCGTCCAGCGCGACCCCGAGGTACGGCGCGGAGAGTTCGCCCGGCCACACCGGCACCGTCCTGGTGCCGCCCGCGAAGGCGCTCACCACGTCGGTGCCGCCGCTGATCGACGAGACCTGCACGTGGTCACCGGCATTGGCGCCGATCCACTCCGAGGAGGCGGGCGGCAGCGAGGAGCCGGTGATCCCGACCGTGCGCAGCGCCGACAGGTCGAAGGCGGTGCGCGGCACCAGCCCGTCCTTGATGCAGGCCAGCACGTAGCCCGGGCTGGTGCCGAGCACGGTGGTTCCGGTCTCGGCGGCGATCCGCCAGAGCGCGCCGGGGTCCGGGTGCGTGGGGCTGCCGTCGTAGGTCACGACGGTGGCGCCGGTGAGCAACCCGGCGACCTGGAAGTTCCACATCATCCAGCTCGGGCTGGTGTACCAGAAGAAGGTGTCGTCGGGCCCGATGTCAGCGTGCAGCGCGACGGCCTTCAGGTGCTCGAGCAGCACCCCGCCGTGGCCGTGCACGATGCCCTTGGGCAGCCCGGTGGTGCCGGAGGAGAAGACGATCCAGAGCGGGTGGTCGAACTCCACCGGCTCGGTGGTGATGACCGGCGGCTGCGCCTCGGTGACCGCGACGGCGTCGGCCCACGGGGTGACGTCGTCGACCGGAAGCCCGAGCCTGGGCACGACGACGGTGCCGCGCAGCGTCGGCAGCCCGGCGCGCACCGCGGCCAGGTCGTCGCGCTTGTCGTGCGTCTTCCCGCCGTAGGCGTAGCCGTCGGCGGCGACCAGCACCACCGGCTCCAGCTGGCCGAGCCGGTCCAGCGCGGCCTTGGGCGAGTAGTCCTGGCCGCACGCGCTCCACACCGCGCCGATGCTCGCGGTGCCGAGGAAGGCGACGATCGCCTCGGGGATGTTCGGCAGGTAGCCCGCCACCCGGTCGCCGGGGCCGACGCCGAGCCCGCGCAGGGTGCGGGCGAAGGCGGCGGTGTGGTCGATCAGCTCGGCCCAGGAGACCTCGCGCGGCTCCCGCTCCTCGGTGATCTGCACGATGGCCGGGCGCTCCGGGTTCAGCGCGCGCACCACCTGGTCCACGTAGTTGATCCTGGTGCCCGGGAACCACTCCGCCCCCGGCATCTCCCGGCTCGCCAGCACCTCGCCGCCGATCTCGCCGAGCCGGAAGTAGTCCCACAGCGCGTGCCAGAAGCCGGGCAGGTCCTCCACCGACCACTGCCAGAGCGCCGGGTAGTCGGCGAACTCGCGCCCGGCCCGCGCCCCGGCGAACCGGGCGAAATCGGTGATCCGCGCGGCGGCGATGTCGCGCTCGGTCGGCACCCACTGTGGTTCCACTGCTGTCTCCTCAGTCGCTCGCGGCGCCCGCACGGCGCACGATCTGCTCGGCGTGCCGCAGCACCGGCCCATCGACCATCCGGCCCTCGAACTGGAAGACGCCGCGATGGTTCGGCACCTCCGCCAGCACCCGGCGCGCCCAGTCCAGCTCCTCGCCGGAGGGGGCGTAGGCGCCGCGGATGACCGGGATCTGCCTGGGGTGGATGGCGACCTTGGCGTCGAAGCCGACCGCCACCGCGTCCAGCGCCTCGTCGCGCAACCCGTCCAGGTCGGGGATGTTCAGGTACACCCCGTCCAGCGCGAACTTGCCCGCCGCCTTGCCCGCGAGCAGCGTGGTCGAGCGCAGGTGCCTGGGCAGGTCGCGGTAGCTCCCGTCCTGGCGCCGGGTGGACTGCCCGCCCAGCGCGGCCACCAGGTCCTCCGCGCCCCACATGATCCCGACCGCGTTCGGCTCGTCCATGATCCGCTCACAGGCGAGCACGCCGCGCGGCGACTCGATGAGCGCGATCACCGAGAAGCCGTCGAGGGCGCGCAGCTGCTCCGCCGACTCGGCCTTCGGCAGCATGACGGTGCGGTACTCGGTGCGGTGCAGCGCGCCGACATCGGCCACGTAGTGCGCGGTGTCGGCGCCGTTGATCCGGATCACCGTGGTCGCCGGGTCGAGCTGGGTGCTCAGCACGGACTCCCTGGCCGAGTCCTTGTCCGCGGCGGCGACCGCGTCCTCCAGGTCCAGGATCACCACGTCGGCGGCGGCCGCGGCCTTGGCGTAGCGGTCCGGGCGGTCGGCTGGGCAGAAGAGCCACCCCGGGCCGGTCACGTCGGTCATGCTGTGTCCATTCGGCACGAGCGAGGGCCCTTCGTGGCCACGCTCCGCTCCCGCCTCCGGGCCTGACTCGCTCATGCCTGCGACTCCTTGGTACGCACGAGGGTTTTCCGGACGGCTGTGACGACCACGTCGCCGCGCTGGTTGTGGCCGGTGTGCGCGAGCGTCACGATGCCCTCGCCCGGCCTGCTTTTGGAGAGCCGCTTCTCGGTGACCACGGTCTCGGCGTAGAGCGTGTCACCGTGGAAGAGCGGCTTGGGGAAGGCGATCTCCGAGAAGCCGAGGTTGCCCACCAGGGTGCCCTGGGTCAGCTGGGTGATCGAGAGCCCGATCAGCGTGGACAGCGTGAACATCGAGTTCACCAGCCGCTGGTTGAACGGCGGCTGCGTCTCGGCGAAGGCGGCGTCCAGGTGCAGCGCCTGGGTGTTCATGGTGAGCGTGGTGAACAGGACATTGTCCGCCTCGGTGATCGTGCGCCCCGGCCGGTGCTCGTAGATCACCTCGGTCTCGAACTCCTCGAACCACAGCCCGCGCTGGGTGATTCGGCGCGGCGCGCTCACAGCCCCAGCTCCCTGGCGATCAGCAGCAACTGGACCTCCGTCGTCCCCTCGCCGACCTCCAGGATCTTGCTGTCCCGGTAGTGCCGAGCGACCGTGTACTCGTTCATGAAACCGTAGCCGCCGAAGATCTGCGTGGCGTCCCGCGCGTTGTCCATGGCGGCCTCACTGGCCACCATCTTGGCGATCGACGCCTGCTTCTTGAACGGCTTGCCCGCCAGCATGAGCGCGGCGGCGTCGTAGTAGGCGGTGCGCGCGGTGTGCGCCCGCGCCTCCATCCTGGCGATCTTGAACGCGATGGCCTGGTTGCGCCCGATCGGCTTGCCGAAGGCGTCGCGCTCGCCCGCGTACCGCACGCTCTCGTCCACGCAGCCCTGGGCCGCGCCGACCGCGAGCGCGGCGATGGCGATCCGCCCCTCGTCCAGGATGCGCAGGAAGTTGGCGTACCCGCGGCCGCGCTCGCCGAGCAGGTTCTCCTCCGGCACCCGGACGTCGGTGAGGCTGAGCGGGTGCGTGTCCGAGGCGTTCCAGCCGACCTTGGAGTAGGCCGGTTCGGCGACGAAGCCGGGCGTGTCGGTCGGGACCAGGATGGTCGAGATCTCCTTCTTGCCGCCGGTGCCCCCGGTGACGGCGGTGACGGTGACCAGCCGGGTGATGTCGGTGCCGGAGTTGGTGATGAACTGCTTGCTGCCGTTGATCACCCACTCGCCGGAGTCCAGCGTCGCCGTGGTCCTGGTCCCGCCCGCGTCGCTGCCCGCGCCGGGCTCGGTGAGGCCGAAGGCGGCGAGCGCGCGGCCGCCGGTGAGCTCGGGCAGCCAGCGCTGCTTCTGCTCCTCGGTGCCGAACCGGTAGATCGGCATGGCGCCGAGCGAGACCCCGGCCTCCAGCGTGATGGCCACGCTCTGGTCCACCTTGGCCAGCTCCTCCAGGGCCAGGCAGAGCGCGAAGTAGTCGCCGCCCATGCCGCCGTACTCCTCCGGGAAGGGCAGCCCGAAGAGCCCCATCTCGGCCATGCCCGCGACGACCTCGTACGGGAAGCTGCACGCGGCGTCGTGCTCGGCGGAGACCGGGGCGACGACGGCGCGGGCGAATTCCCGCACGGTCATCGCCAGGTCGCGGTAGTCCTCCGGTAGCGCACCGGTGGCGAGGAAGTCGGTCATGCGGGTAGTCCTTCGATCGTCGACGCGGTGATGCGGGCGAGCACCTGGTCCAGCCGGACCTGGGTGCCCGGGGTCACCAGGAGCTCGACGGTGCCTGCGACCGGCGCCGTGAGCGTGTGCTCCATCTTCATGGCTTCTACGACGACCACGGGGTCGCCCGCGGCCACCTCGGTACCGGCCGCCGTACCGATCGCGATCACCGAACCCGGCATGGGGCTGCGGATCTCGGCATCGCCCTCGTGCGCGCCCGCCCCGCGCAGCGCGGTGGGGGTCGCGCGGCGCAGGGTCCGGGTGCCTGCTGGGCCCGCCAGCCAGTACTGCCCCCCTTCCGCGGCGACCAGGTACTCGTGCCGGACGCCGTCCAGGGTCAGGGTCAGGGTGCTGACGCCCGGCGTCCCGGCGACAGATGCCGCGTCGCCAGTCCACTGGGGCCCGCGGGCGAGTGCCGCCCCATCGGTGTGCGCCGCGCTACGGATAGGCGTCGCGCGGTGGCCGACCGCGTCCGTGACCGGGAGCGCCGACGCGGTGAGCGTCAGCTCGGGGCCGTCGTCCACCCGGACCCGGGCAGCATCGGGCGTCCCGGTGATCCGCACCTCGCGGGTGATTCCGTCACCGTCGAGCCGCGCTACGACCGGGGCGGGCGCTCCCAACCGCCACCCCGACGGCTGCGCCCACGGCCCCGCACCCGGCTCCGGCTGCAGCCGCAGCCAGTCCGCCACCGCCGCGGCGACGAACTCGTCGTCGGTCACCCGCGCTCCCGCGAAATCCCCGACCCGCCGGTCCAGCAGCCCGGTGTCCAGGTTCCCGGCGACCACGTCCGGATCGGCGAGCAGGAACCGCAGGAACTCCACATTGGTCCCCAGCCCGAGGACGACGGTTTCGCCCAGCGCCCGATCCAACCCGGCCAGCGCGGCCCCCCGATCCGCGGCGAAGGCGATCACCTTGGCCAGCATCGGGTCGTAGTCGCTGCCGACCGTGGTGCCTGCCCGCAGCCCGGAGTCCACCCGCACCCCGGCGGGCTCGGCCACGGCGAGCACCTTCCCGCCGGTCGGCAGGAAGTCCCGGCCCGGGTCCTCGGCGTACACCCGCGCCTCCACCGCGTGCCCGGTGAGCCGGATGTCGCCCTGCGAAACCGCCAGCCGCTGCCCGGCGGCGACCCGCACCTGGCACTCCACCAGGTCCACCCCGGTCACCAGCTCGGTCACCGGGTGCTCCACCTGCAGCCTGGTGTTCATCTCCATGAAGAAGAACTCGTCCGGCCGGTCCGCCGACACGATGAACTCCACCGTGCCGACCCCCCGGTAGTCGACGCTGCGCGCGGTGGCGCAGGCGGCGGCGCCGATCCGCTCCCTGGTCGCCGCGTCCAGCAGCGGCGACGGCGCCTCCTCGATCACCTTCTGGTGCCTGCGCTGCAGCGAGCACTCCCGCTCGCCCAGGTGCAGCACGGCGCCGTGCGCGTCGGCCAGCACCTGCACCTCGATGTGCCGGGGGTTGGTGACGAACCGCTCCAGGAACAGGGTGTCGTCGCCGAACGCCGCCGCGGCCTCGCGCCGCGCGCTGACCAGCGCCGCGGGCAGCGCGGCCGGGTCGTCGACCCGCCGCATCCCCTTGCCGCCGCCCCCGGCGGAGGGCTTGACCAGCACCGGGAACCCGATGCCCGGCGCCGCCGCCAGCAGCTGCGCGTCGGTCAGCCCCGGCTCGGCGATCCCGGGCACCACCGGGACGTCGAACGCCGTCACCGTCTTCTTGGCGGTGATCTTGTCGCCCATCACCTCGATGGCTCGGGCGGGCGGCCCGAGGAACACGATCCCCGCCGCGTCCAGCGCCGCCGCGAAGGCCGCGTTCTCGGAGAGGAACCCGTACCCGGGGTGCACCGCACCGGCCCCGGTGCGCACCGCGGCGGCGACCACCAGGTTCACCGCCAGGTAGCTCTCGCGGGCGGGCGCGGGTCCGAGCCGGACCGCGACGTCGGCCGCGTGCACGTGCGCCGCGTCCGCGTCGGCGTCGCTGTACACCGCCACCGAGCGCAGCCCGAGCGCGCGCAGCGTGCGGATCACCCGGACCGCGATCTCACCCCGGTTCGCCACCAGGACCGTGTCGAATGCCGTGATACCGGCGGTTTCGCCGAAGAGGGAGGTCATCGCGCTCACATCCGGAAGACGCCGTAGGAGACCGGGGCGAGGGGCGCCTGCGCGCAGGCCGCGAGCGCCAGGCCGAGCACCGTCCTGGTGTCGGCCGGGTCGATCACCCCGTCGTCCCAGAGCCGGGCCGTCGAGTAGTAGGGGTTGCCCTGGGTTTCGTACTGCTCCCGGATCGGCGCCTTGAACGCCTCCCGATCCGCCTCGGACCAGGGCTGCCCGGAGCCGTCGAGCTGGTCGCCGCGGACCGTGGCGAGCACCGAGGCGGCCTGCTCGCCGCCCATCACCGAGATCCGCGCGTTCGGCCACATCCAGAGGAAGCGCGGTGAGTAGGCGCGCCCGCACATGGAGTAGTTGCCCGCGCCGTAGGAGCCGCCGATCACCACGGTCAGCTTGGGGACGCGCGCGCAGGCCACCGCGGTGACCATCTTGGCGCCGTGCTTGGCGATGCCGCCCGCCTCGTAGTCGCGGCCGACCATGAAGCCGGTGATGTTCTGCAGGAAGAGCAGCGGGATCTTGCGCTTGTCGCAGAGCTCGATGAAGTGCGCGCCCTTCATGGCGGATTCGCCGAAGAGCACGCCGTTGTTCGCCACGATCCCCACCGGGTGGCCGTGCAGGTGCGCGAAGCCGGTGACCAGCGTCTTGCCGTACTCGGCCTTGAACTCACCGAAGCTGCTGCGCTCCGGCGCCCCCGGCTCGGCGTCGACCAGCCGCTCGATCACCGCGCGCACGTCGTACGGGGTGCGCAGGTCCACCGGCACCACGTCGTAGAGCTCGTCCTCCGGCGCCGCGGGCGGCACCGATTCCCGGACCCGCCACGGCGATGCGGGGGTGGGCCCGAGCGTGCCGACGATCCGTCGGACGATCCGCAGCGCGTCCTCGTCGTCCTCGGCCAGGTGGTCGGTGACGCCGGAGACCCGCGAGTGCAGCTCGCCGCCGCCCAGCTCCTCGGCGGTGACCACCTCGCCGGTGGCCGCCTTCACCAGCGGCGGCCCGCCCAGGAAGATGGTGCCCTGGTTGCGGACGATCACCGCCTCGTCGCTCATGGCGGGCACGTAGGCGCCGCCCGCGGTGCAGGAGCCGAGCACCGCGGCGATCTGCGGGATGCCCGCCGCGCTCATGGTGGCCTGGTTGTAGAAGATGCGGCCGAAGTGCTCGCGGTCCGGGAAGACGTCGTCCTGGTGCGGCAGGTGCGCGCCGCCGGAGTCGACCAGGTAGACGCAGGGCAGGTTGTTCTGCAGCGCGATCTCCTGCGCCCGCAGGTGCTTCTTCACCGTCATCGGGTAGTAGGTGCCGCCCTTGACCGTCGCGTCGTTGGCGACGATCACGCACTCCCGGCCTGCCACCCGGCCGATTCCGGCGATCACCCCGGCCGCCGGGCAGTCGCCGCCGTACATGCCCTCGGCGGCGAGCGCCGCGATCTCCAGGAACGGGCTGCCAGGGTCGAGCAGCCGGTCCACCCGGTCGCGGGGGAGCAGCTTGCCCCGGTCGAGGTGGCGCTGCCGCGCCTTCTCCGGGCCGCCGAGTGCCGCCGCTGCCAGCCGCTCGCGCAGCTCGCCGACGAGGGCCCGGTGCGCCGCCCGGTTGTCGAGCCCGAGCTCCAGTGTGCCGGTCATGGTGCATCCTGTCCCGTGTCGGTTAATCGCTGTTAACTGTAATTCAGGTTAATCTTGACTAACCGACATGTCCAGGGAGGTGTGTGGTGCGCGTCGAGCCAGCGGTGCCGACCCGGCGCGAGCAGCTCAAGCAGCAGCGCCGGAGCGATCTGCTGCAGGCCGGGGCCAGGTTGATCGCGGATCGCGGCTTTCCCGGTGTCCGGCTGGACGACCTGGGTGCCGCGGTGGGGATCAGCGGGCCCGCGGTCTACCGGCACTTCGCCTCCAAGGAGGCGCTGCTCATCGAGTTGCTCACCGAGGTCTCCGAGCGGCTGCTTGCCGGGGGGCGGGCGGTGGCGGGCGGTGGGGCCGAGCCGGGGGCCGCGCTGGCCGCGCTGGTCGATTTCCACCTCGACTTCGCGCTCGGCGAGCCGGAGCTCATCCGCATCCAGGACCGCGACCTGGATGCCGTCCCGCCGGGGCCGCGCCGGGAGATCCGGCGGGCCCAGCGCCGCTACGTGGAGGTCTGGGTCGGCGTGTTGTGCGCGCTGCACCCCGGGCTCGGCGAGGAGGACGCCAGGGTGCAGGCGCACGCCGCCTTCGGGCTGCTGAACTCCACCCCGCACAGCGCGAGCCTGGCCTCCGCCGCCCGCGCCCGCCCGGTCCTCCGCCGCATGGCACTCGCCGCGCTCGCCGGCTGAGTCGCCGCCGCGCTCGGCACCGCCGCGCTCGGTCGAGCGTCGCGGCGCCACTCGCCTGCGGGGCTGTGCCGGCCGTGGCGCCCACGGCGCTCGGGCGCGTCCGACCGGACTACCTGGCGCTCCAGCCGCCGTCCATGGTGTACGACGCCCCGGTCACCATGCCCGCGTCCGCGGAGGCGAGCCAGCAGACCAGCGCGGCGACCTCGTCCGGCTCCACCAGCCGCTTGATGGCGCTCTCGGTGAGCAGCACCTTCTCCACCACCTCCCGCTCCGGGATCCCGTGCGCCGCCGCCTGGTCCGCGATCTGCTTGTCCACCAGCGGCGTCCGCACGTACCCCGGGTTCACGCAGTTGCTGGTGACCCCGTGCGGCCCGCCCTCCAGCGCCGTGACCTTGGAGAGCCCCTCCAGCGCGTGTTTGGCGGTGACGTAGGCAGCCTTGTACGCCGAGGCGCGCAGCCCGTGCACCGAGGAGATGTTCACGACCCGCCCGCCCCCGCTCCGGTACATGTGCGGCAGCGCCGCCCGGACCAGCAGGAACGGCGCCTCCACCATGAGCGCCAGCAGCTGCCGGAAGCGCTCCGGGGGGAAGTCCGGGATGGCCGCGACGTGCTGCACCCCGGCATTGTTGACCAGGATGTCGGTCTCCAGCTCCAGCGATTCCAGCGCGGTGACGTCGAGCAGGTCGACCGCCCAGGCGGTGCCGCCGATCTCGGCGGCCACCTCCTTGGCTCCGGTCTCGTCCCGGTCCGCCACCGTCACGTGCGCGCCGCGCTCGGCGAGGGCGCGGGCACAGGCGGCGCCGATCCCGCTCGCCCCGCCGGTGACCAGCGCGGTCTTCCCGTCCAGCGTGTTCATCGCCGTCCCGTCGCCGGGCGGCCCACCGTCGTCGCGGCCCGCGTGCCGCCCACCGCCCCGGCGCGAACTGTCGCTCCGGTGCGAACCACGGCCCCGGCGCGGCCGGTCGCAGCTGCGCTCATCGGGCGGTCACCGCCGCCGCCTTGGCCTCGCTCGCCAGCTGCGCGGCATCGGCGGCGTCGATCTGCGCCAGGTCGGCGCCCTTGGTCTCGCGGGCGACCAGCACCGCGATGGCGGTGATGGCGCAGGCCGCGGCGAGGTACACGGCGATCGGGACCGAGGAGTCGAAGGTGTCGAGCAGCCGGACCGCGATGATCGGCGCCAGCGAACCGGCCACGATCGAGGTCACCTGGTAGCCGAGCGAGACGCCGGAGTACCGCATCCGGGTCGGGAACATCTCCGCCATGATGGCGGGCTGCGCCGAGTACATGAGCGCGTGGAACAGCAGCCCGATCACGATGGCCAGCAGCACCACCACGTGGTGCGCGCTGTTCATCATCGGGAAGGCGAAGAAGCCCCAGGTCCCGCCGAGGATCGCGCCCGCAAGGTACACCGGCCGCCTGCCGAACCGGTCGCTGGCCCGCCCGACCAGCGGAATCGCCACGAAGTGCACCGCGTGCGCGATCAGCAGCCACCACAGGATGTCCGAGGTGTCCATCCCGACCTGCACCTTGAGGTAGGTGATCGTGAAGGTGACCACCAGGTAGTACATGATGTTCTCGCCGAACCGCAGCCCCATGGCGGTGAAGACGCCGCGCGGGTAGCGCTTGAGCACCTCGACCGCGCTGAACGAGCTCTCCTTCAGCTCCTCGGCCTCCTGCTGCGCCTCCAGGAAGATCGGCGCGTCGGTGACCTTGGTGCGGATGTAGTACCCGACCAGCACCACCACCGCGGAGAGCCAGAACGCCACGCGCCAGCCCCAGGAGAGGAAGGCGGCGTCGGAGAGCGTGCTGGTCAGCGTGAGCAGCACCACAGTTGCCAGCAGATTGCCCGCGGGCACGCCCGCCTGCGGCCAGCTGGCCCAGAACCCGCGGTCCCTGTTGGGGCTGTGCTCGGCAACCAGCAGTACCGCGCCGCCCCACTCGCCGCCGACCGCGAAGCCCTGCAGGAAGCGGAGCAGCACCAGCAGCGCGGGCGCCCAGTAGCCGATCTGGTTGAAGGTCGGCAGGCAGCCCATGAGGAAGGTGGCCGCGCCGACCAGGACCAGGCTGAACTGCAGCAGCTTCTTGCGGCCGTACTTGTCGCCGAAGTGGCCGAAGACCAGCCCGCCGAGCGGGCGCGCCACGAAGCCGACGGCGTAGGTGACGAAGGCGGCGAGGATGGCGTCCAGCTCGCTGGTGCCCGCCGGGAAGAACACCTTGCTGAACACCAGCGTCGCCGCGGTGCCGTAGAGGAAGAACTCGTACCACTCGACGACGGTGCCCGCCATCGACGCGCCGACCACCCGCCGGAGGTTGCTCGGTGCGTAGCCGGGATCACCGGCCGCGCTGCCTACGCTCATCGAAACTCCTTCGTTCACCCCGGCGCAGCACGCATTGTGACCGGGCACACACTGAGTGTTTCCTGAGTATTCGTGCGCGAAACCGTGCACCGCAATGCCCAGAACCGCAGCTCGCATCTGCGAGAATGCAGACATGAATCCGGGTCGGGGCAGGCCGAGCGCGGACGATCTGCTCGTGCTGCTCGCCGTCGGCCGCAGCGGGCGCTTCGTCTCCGCCGCCGAGGAGCTCGGGCTCAACCACACCACCGTCTCGCGCCGGATCGCCGCACTGGAGCACGACCTCGGCGGCCGGGTGCTGAACCGGGTGGCGGGCGGCTGGGAGCTCACCGACCTGGGCCGGGAGGCGCTCGGCGCCGCGGAGGCGGTGGACGCCGCGGTGCGCACCCTGGACCGCGGCGGCCAGGACCGGGTGCTGGAGGGCGTCGTCCGGATCTCCTCGACCGACGGCTTCAGCGGCTACCTCGCCGCGCCCGCCGTCGCCGAGGTGCGGCGCAGGCACCCGGGGATCTCCGTCGAGCTGGTCACCGCGACCCGTCGCGCCTCGGTGCAGCGCTCCGGGCTCGACCTCGAGGTGGTGGTGGGGCAGCCGCAGGTGCACCGGGCCGAGGCGCTCCGGCTCGGCGACTACTGCCTGCGGCTCTACGGTTCGCGCGGCTACCTCGACGAGTTCGGCCGCCCGGCCGGCCTCGACGACCTGGCGCGCTACCCGCTCGTCTACTTCATCGACTCCATGCTGCAGGTGGACGACCTCGACCTCGCCCCCGCCGTCGTCCCCACTATGCGCGAGTCGGTGAGCTCGACCAATGTCTTCGTGCACGTGGAGGCGACCAGGGCGGGCGCCGGGCTCGGGCTGCTGCCCTGCTTCATGGCCGACCGCCACCCCGACCTGGAGCGGGTGCTCGGCGCCGAGGTGGTGGTCCGGCTCTCCTACTGGCTGGTCGCCAGGCACGAGACGCTGCGCAGGCCCGAGGTCGCCGAGGTCGTCGCCGCCATCCGCGCCACCGTCGAGCGCCGCGGCGACGAGTTGCTGGGCAATGTCGGCGACCGTTCCTAGGCTTGGCCGCATGACCTCACTCAGCGATCCCCGGGTCCGCGACTTCCTGGCGCACGGCACCCGCACCGGCAAGGTCGCCTTCGTCGCCACCGACGGGCGCCCGGTGGTCTCGCCCATCTGGTTCGTCGTCGAGGGCGACGAGCTGGTCTTCAACACCGGCCGCGCCACCGCCAAGGGCAAGGCCTTCGCCCGCGACCCCCGCATCGCTCTCTGCGTCGACCTCGAGCAGCCGCCCTACGCCTCGGTCCAGATCCAGGGCACCGTCACCCTCTCCGATGACCCCGCCGAGCTGCTCCGCACCGCCACCGCCATCGGCGGGCGGTACATGGGAGCCGACCGGGCGGAGGAGTTCGGGAAGCGGAACGGGGTGCCCGGAGAACTGGTCGTCCGGGTCCGACCGGTGAAGATCATCGCCCACTTCGACGCCACCGCCTAGCTCGAGCTGCGCATACAAGCTTTTCCGGAAATATTGCTCTAAGCTTGTATCGAACGGTGGAGGATGCGGTGGCCGTCGAGCGGGAGCTTCTGGAACTGCTCGAGCGGGCAGGCATACGAGTCGTGGGGGGTTCTCGTGAGCGGTTGGACTTGGCGCTGCCCGGTGAGGCAGAGGTCGTGACCCGCGCGGTTCGGGTGGTGCGCACCCGGCTGGCGCCCGCGCGGGTGGAAGCGGGAAGGGCGGGTGCACCGCTGCTGTACGTGGCGCCCAGTGCGTCGCCGCGAGTGGTCTCGGGGGCGCTCGCCGGTCGGTTCGACCTGGTGACCACCGCGCCGCCGACGGTGATCGTCGCGGGCACGGCCCGGATGGACGAGCGCACGGCGCCGCGCGCGCCCGCCCGGCGCGGTCGGGTGCCGTGGGGCCGGTGGGCGGTGGCGCGGGTGCTCGCCGCGCGGAGCCGCCCGCTGCCCCAGCGCGAACTCGCCGCCAGGGCCGGGCTGACCCAGCAGGCCGTCTCGCTGGCGCTGCGGCAGTTGCCGGTGCGCCGCGTCGACGGGGGCTGGCTCGGTGCCGCCGAACTGCTCGATATGGTGCTCGCCGGATATCCGGGACCGGGTGGCATCGCCCAGCACTGGTACGGCCTCGATGCGCCGGTGGCTGCGGGCCGAGCGGTCGTCGCGTGCGCAGCGGAGCGCGATGTCCCGCGCGCGATCTCCGGCGATGTCGCCGCCGACGAGTACGCGCCATGGCAGCAGCCGGCCACCGCCGTTGTCTACCTCGCCGAGCTCCTCGACCTCACCGCCGTGGACCTCGTCCCGAGCACCGCCGCGGAGGCAACGGTGGTCACCGTCGTCCCCACCGATCCGACCGTGCTCCGCACCGCCGCGAACTCGCTCGCCGACCCGGTGCTCACCCTGTGGGATCTCCGGCACACGAGCATCGGCCCGGATGCGGACCAGGCCGCCCGAGCGCTGCGCGCCGCCATCGAGGCCGGGCGCTTCGATGGCTGAGCAGCGCGCCGTCACCATCGCCTCGACCTCCCGCGCCGCCGACCTCGGCTACCTGGCCCTGCGCGATCTCGCCGCCGCGGCGGCACCCCCCGAACCCGCCATCGCCGACTACCGCGTCATCGGCGGCCACATGGTTCAGCTGCTCGCGCACGCGTACCCGGGACCGGAGGTCAGGCCGCGCGCAACGGCCGATGCCGACGCGGGCATCGCCCGCCCGATCGCGGCGGGGCGCGAGCTGCACCACCGGCTGCTCGCGCTCGGATACGAGGCGGTCCGCGGCAACAGTTACCGCCGGGACGCACCCGGCGGTGTTCGGGCCATCGACTTGCTGGTGCCGTTCGGCACCGGTGGAACGGAAGAGATCGCAGGGCGGGCTTTCGATGCGGCACCGGGGCTCGGCCTCGCGCTCGCCACCCCGCCGATCGTGATCACCGCCGCCGTCCTGCTGCACGCGAGCGGCGAACAGCTCGCGTTCACCGCCGCGCTGCCCGGTGTCGAGGCCGCCGTCGTGCTGAAGGCGCTGATCTGGCGCAAGCGATTCGCGGATCGCGACCTGGTCGACCTGCACACGCTGTTCGAGATCGTGCAGCAGCACCGCGCTGCTCTCCCGGACTGGCGGCTCGACCGGGCGCCGCTCCGGGCGAGCCGGGCCGACGCCGCTGCAGCGCTTCGCCTTGCCGCGGAGCACCCGCGGCTCGCGGGCAGAGCCGGACCGGTGCCCTCGGCGCGGCTCGCCGCGCTGATCCGCAGGCACGTGCGCCTGGGCGGGTAGCGCGTTCGGCCGCGGGCGGCGGCTGCTCTCTACACTGCCCCGCATGACAGTCCACTTCATCGGCGCGGGCCCGGGGGCGGCGGATCTGCTGACCGTGCGGGCGGTGGAGCTGCTGCGGAGCAGCGAGGTCTGCCTGTACCCGGGTACCTACCTGGACCCGGCGGTGCTCGCGCACTGCGCACCGGGGACCGAGCTGGTCGACACCCAGCACCTCGACCTGGACGCCATCGTGGCGACGATCAGCGCCGCGCACGACAGAGGGTGCGAGGTGGCGCGGCTGTGCTCGGGCGACCCGTCGGTGTACTCCGCGCTCACCGAGCAGGCCCGCAGACTGGATCGGCTGGGGATCCCGTGGGACGTCACGCCGGGTGTCCCTGCGTACGCGGCGGCAGCAGCGGCGCTCGGCGCCGAGCTCACCGTGCCGGAGCTGGCCCAGTCGGTGGTGCTGACCCGCGCCCAGGCCCGCTCCACCGCCATGCCGGAAACCGAAAAGCTGCGGAATTTCGCCGCGACCGGGGCCACGCTGGCCCTGCACCTGGCCATCACCAGGACGCGCGAGCTGGCGGCCGAGCTGGCGCTCGAGTACGGCCGGGACTGCCCGGCCGCGGTGGTCTACCGGGCCAGCCAGCCCGACCAGCTGATCCTGCGCGGCACCCTGGCCGATATCGCCACCAGGGTCGAGGAGGCCGGGCTGCGGCAGGCCGCGGTGATCCTGGTCGGGCGGGCGCTCACCCCGGCGGTCGAGTGCGTGCAGTCACACCTCTACGACCCGGCCCGCACCCGGCTGTGAGCGGTGCGGCATCCGCGCGGCTATCGATCCCGCTGTGAGCCGAGCAACAATCCCGACCTGCCCCTGAACCCCGCTGAACGCGGCGCACCGGCATGGCCGGGCGGGATAGGGGATTGCTATCTGCGGTGTTCGGGTATTGGTTGGTCGGGCCCCGGCGACGACGGTAGATTGGATCGGTGGTCAGCAGCGGGATCGAAGCGGTGGAGGCGTTCGCGCCCGTGTAACGGGCGGACCGGGGCAGACAGATATATGCCTACGAAGATTTTTGCCTGATTGAGATGAAACTGGATCCGGAGACGCACGGCGCCCCGCGGTAACGGGTGGGCGCCTCTTCGGGTGTCGTCGGGGAGCGCTCACGCGGTGTTCCGGAAGCGAGGTTACGGTTGGACCGGCTGGATTTCGGCGGAAACGACGAAACTGGTGACGCTCGGGGAGCTGCCGTCGAGTACTTCCCGCTTTCGCCTGCTCAGCTGGGCATTTGGTACGCGCAGCACGTGGACCCGCAGGTTCCCGTCACCATCGCGCAGTACGTCGATCTGCACGGCGATCTCGACCCCGAGCTGCTGCTCCAGGCCAGCATCCGCGCCTCGCTGGAGACCGGCTCCGGCTTCCTGCGGATCATCGAGCGGGACGGGGAGCCGCTGCAGGGCGTCGACCCCTCGCTTCCTGCCGAGCAGGAGTACGTCGACCTGCGTGGCGCCGCCGACCCGGAGGCCGCCGCCGCCGAGTGGATGCGCGCCGAGTACTCGCGCCCGCTGGACATCGTCTCCGACCGGCTGATCAAGACCGCCGCGCTGCAGCTCGGCGAGCACCGCTGGTACTGGTACACCCGCATCCACCACATCGCGCTGGACGGCCTCGCCGCCACCAACTACGTGGCCAGGATCGCCGAGCTCTACACCGCGGAGACCCGCGGCGAGGAGCCCGCCGCCGCCAAGGCCACCCCGCTGCGCACGCTGTACGACGCCGAGATCGCCTACCGGGACAGCTCCCGCTTCGACACCGACCGCGAGTACTGGGCCGCGCGGGTCGAGGGGCTGGAGGAGGGCACCAGCCTCACCGGCCGCTCCGCCCCGCCGTCGGCGCTGAACAACGTGGCCAGCGCCGCGCTCACCGACGCGCAGGACGACCTGCTCGCCGCCGCCGTCGCCAAGCACGACAACACCCCGGCCGGGCTGCTGATCGCCGCCTTCGGCGCCTACCTGGCCCAGCTCACCGGCGCCGAGGACGTCATCCTCAGCCTCCCGGTGACCGCCCGCACCACCGCCGCCATGCGCCGCGCGGGCGGCGTGACCTCGAACATCGTCCCGCTGCGGCTGGCCGTCGGGTACGACAGCACCGTGGCCGACCTGCTCAAGCGGGTTCAGGTCGAGGTCTCCGGCGCGCTGCGGCACCAGCGCTAC
Source organism: Nocardia sp. NPDC057353 (assembly GCF_042667085.1). Taxonomy (NCBI): domain Bacteria; kingdom Bacillati; phylum Actinomycetota; class Actinomycetes; order Mycobacteriales; family Nocardiaceae; genus Nocardia; species Nocardia sp. NPDC057353. Next base: position 65,062 of record NZ_JBHVAK010000003.1, on the reverse strand, counting down.
CGGCACGAGGACATCCGCCGCGACGCGGCGGGCGACGGCGTTGTCACCACGGAGTTCTTCGGGCCGTGGGTCAACATCATGCTGTTCCACAGCGAGATCGTGCTGGGCGAGATGACCGGTCGGTTGAACGTGCTCTCCACCGGCAGCATCGAGGACCTGGGCGTCAACTTCTACCAGTCCACCACCGGCAGCCACACGCACATCGACTTCGAGACGAACCCGAACCTCTACAGCGCCGACGAGGGGGCCACGCACCACGCGCGGTTCCTGGAGTTCTTCCAGCGGTTCCTGGCCGCCGACGCGGACACGAAGGTGTGGAGCCTGCCCGCGACCACCGCCGCGGAGCGGGATCGCACCCTGGTCGAGTGGAACGACGCCGAGCAGGACGTGCCGACTACCACGCTGGTGGCGCTGCTCGACGAGCAGATCGCGCGCACTCCCGAGCGAACCGCGCTGCACTTCGAGGGGACGAGTCTGTCCTACGCCGAGTTCGGCGCGCGGGTGAACCAGCTCGCCCGCTACCTGGTCGACCAGGGCGTCGGGCCGGAGTCGCTGGTCGCGCTGGGCATGCGGCGTTCGCTGGAACTGGTCATCGGCATGCACGCGGTCCTGCGCGCGGGCGGCGCGTACGTGCCGATCGACCCCGACCACCCGGCCGAGCGGACCGCCTACATCCTCGACAGTGCGGACCCGGTCTCGGTCCTGACCCTGTCCACCGACGGGCTGGAGCTGCCCGACGGGGTGCAGCGGGTCGAGCTGGACACCCTCGACGTCTCCGCCTACCCGGCCGGGCCGCTCACCGACGACGACCGGTGGGCGCCGCTGGTGCCGGAGAACACCGCGTACGTCATCTACACCTCCGGCTCGACCGGGCGCCCGAAGGGCGTCGCGGTCACCCACCACGCGATCGTGAACCAGCAGCTGTGGATGCTGGACGAGTACCGGCTCACCGAGCACGACGTCTACCTGCAGAAGACCGCCACCACCTTCGACGTCTCGCTGTGGGGCTACTTCCTGCCGCTGATGTCCGGCGGTGAGCTGGTCGTCGCCGCGCCGGACGGGCACCGCGACCCGCTGTACGTGGCCGAGACCATCGCCCGCCACCGGGTCACCGTCACCGACTTCGTCCCGTCGATGCTCACGGTGTTCGTCGCGCACGCCACCGCCGAGCAGATCGCCACGCTGCGTGCGGTGTTCGTGATCGGTGAAGCCCTGCCGCCGGAGACCGCGGCCGGGCTGCGCGCCATCTCCACGGCCGGGCTGCACAACCTCTACGGCCCGACCGAGGCCGCGGTCTCGGTGACCTACTGGGAAGCCACCGCCGCCGACACCGTCACCGTCCCGATCGGCATCCCCGAGTGGAACGTGCAGGTCTACGTCCTCGACAACCGGCTGCGCCCCGCCGCGATCGGTGCGCCGGGCGAGCTGTACCTGGGCGGGCGTCAGCTGGCCCGCGGCTACCGCGGCCGCCCCGACCTGACCTCGGACCGCTTCGTGGCCAACCCGTTCGGGAACCCCGGCGAGCGGATGTACCGCACCGGCGACCTGGTCCGCTGGAACAGCGACGGCGTGCTCGAGTACATCGGCCGCACCGACTTCCAGGTCAAGTTCCGCGGCCAGCGCATCGAACTCGGCGAGATCGAGACGGTCCTGCTCGCCAACCCGGCCATCAGCCAGGCCGCCGTGCTGGTGATGGACACCGCCACCGGCCAGCAGCTGGTGGCCTACGTGGTCCCCGCCCCCGGCGCCACCGTCGACCCCGCGGTCGCGACCAGGGCCGCCGCCGAGCGGCTGCCGAGCTACATGGTCCCCGCCGCGCTCGTCGTGCTGGACGCCTTCCCGCTGAACACCAGCGGCAAGCTGGACCGCAGGGGGCTGCCGGAGCCGGTGTTCACCGCCGACGCCGCCGGTTTCCGCGCCCCGCGCACCGCGGCCGAGGAGATCGTCGCAGGCATCTTCGCCGACGTGCTCAGCCAGGAGCGGGTCGGCGCGGACGACAACTTCTTCGAGCTGGGCGGCAACTCGCTGGTCGCCACCCAGGTGGTGGCGCGGATCAGCGCCGCCTTCGGCATCCGGCTCGGGGTGCGCGCGCTCTTCGAGACGCCGACCGTGGCCGGGATCGCGGCCAGGGCCGAGCACGGCGCCCCGGCCGAGGTGGCCCGCCCCGCGCTGGTCGCGCGGCAGCACCCGGAGCTGGTTCCGCTCTCGCTGGCGCAGCAGCGGATGTGGTTCCTGAACCAGTTCGACCCCACCGTGCCGACCTACAACCTGCCCTTCGTGGTGCGGCTGCGCGGCCACGTCGACGTCCCCGCGCTGCAGCTGGCGCTCACCGACGTTGTCGCGCGCCAGGAGTCGCTGCGCACCGTCTTCCCGGACGCGGACGGCGGCTTCCAGAAGGTGCTGCCGATCGAGGCGGTCGACCTCGGCATCACGCTGCAGACCATCGAGGCCGCCGAGCTCCCCGGTGAGCTGCGCGGCTTCGCCGCCCGCGGGTTCGACGTCTCCGAGGACCTGCCGATCCGGATGCGGGTGTTCCACCTCGCCGGTTCGCACAACGGCACCGGCGACTACGCGGTCGCCTTCGTCGTGCACCACATCGCCGCCGACGGCTTCTCCTTCGGCCCGCTGGCCCGCGACTTCGCCGCCGCCTACCTGGCGCGGGCGGCGGGGCAGGAGCCGAGCTGGGCGCCGCTGCCGGTGCAGTACCGCGACTACACGCTGTGGCAGCGCGAGCTGCTCGGCACCGAGTCCGACCCGGACTCCATGGCCGCCGGGCAGATCGCCTACTGGCGCGAGACGCTTGCCGACCTGCCCGACCAGCTGGACCTGCCGTTCGACCGCCCGCGCCCGCAGGCGCAGAGCTTCCGCGGCGCGCAGCTCGGCTTCGACATCGACGCGGAGCTGCACGCGCAGCTGGCCGCGCTCGCGCGCGCCGAGGGCGTCACCCTGTTCATGGTCGTGCACGCCTCGCTGGCGCTGCTGCTCTCCCGGCTCTCCGGCAGCTCCGACATCGCGATCGGCACCCCGATCGCGGGCCGCGGGGAAGAGGCGCTGGACGACCTGATCGGCATGTTCGTCAACACCCTCGTGCTGCGCTCGCAGCTGCGGCCGGGGCAGAGCTTCACCGAGTTCCTCGCCGCGGCGCGGGAATCGGACCTCGCCGCCTTCGCGCACGCCGACGTTCCGTTCGAGCGGCTGGTCGAGGTGCTGAACCCGACCCGCTCCCAGGCGCGGCACCCGCTGTTCCAGGTCATGCTCTCCTTCCAGGAGCTCTCGCACGGCACCGTCGAGCTGCCCGGCCTTTCGGTCTCCGCCGAGGAGCTCGAGGTCGCCATCGCCAAGTTCGACCTGCAGTGGACGCTGACCGAGCACCGCGGGGCGCAGGGCCAGGCGGGCGGCATCGCCGGTGTCGTGAACTTCGCGACCGACCTCTTCGACGCCGCGACGGTGGCCTCGTTCGCCGAGCGCTTCGTGCGGGTGCTGCGGGCCGTCGTCGCCGACCCGACGGTGCCGGTCGGCGCGGTCGAGGTGCTGGACGCCGCCGAGCGCGCCGACCTGATCGCCAGGACCGGCACCCCCGCGGTGCCGCCGCGCCCGCTCGCCGAGCTGATGACCGCGGCCGCCGCGGTCGACCCGGCCGCGCCCGCGGTGGTCTACGACGGCGTGACGACCTCCTACGCCGAGCTGGACGAGCGGTCGAACCGCCTGGCGCGGCTGCTCATCGCCGAGGGGATCGGTCCGGAGGACCTGGTCGCCGTCGGCGTCCCGCGGTCGGCGGACTCGGTCTTCGCCGCCTGGGCGGTCGCCAAGACCGGGGCGGCGTTCGTCCCGGTCGACCCGAACTACCCGGCCGAGCGGATCGCGCACATGGTCACCGACTCGGGGTCGCCGATCGGGCTGACGGTGCGGTCGGTGCGCGCCGGGCTGCCGGAGTCGGTGCGCTGGCTGGTGCTCGAGGAGCTGGAGCTCGCGGGCTTCGACGGCTCCGCGATCACCGACGCCGATCGGGTGCGGGCGCTGCGGCCGGATCACCCGGCCTACGTCATCTACACCTCGGGCTCCACCGGTGTGCCCAAGGGTGTCGTGGTGGCGCACTACGGGCTGGCGAACTTCGCCACCGAGCAGGCCGAGCGGTTCGGGCTCGACTCCCGCACCCGCGCACTGCACTTCGCCTCGCCGAGCTTCGACGCCTCGATCCTGGAGCTGCTGCTCGCGGTGGTGCACGGCGGCGCGCTGGTCGTGGTGCCGACCGGGGTGTACGGCGGCGAGGAGCTCTCCGAGCTCATCCGCGACGAGGCGGTCACGCACGCCTTCATCACCCCGGCCGCGCTGGCCACCTTCGACTCCTCCGGGCTGGACACGCTGCGCGTGCTGATCGCCGGTGGCGAGGCGACCCCGCCGGAGCTGGTCGCCAAGTGGGCGGTCCCGCTGCCGGACGGCACCATCCGCGCCTTCCACAACGGCTACGGCCCGACCGAGACCACGGTCATGACCAATATCAGCGACGCGCTGGTGCCCGGCGAGCCGGTGACCATCGGCGGCCCGATCCGCGGCATGCACTCGCTGATCCTGGACGCGCAGTTGCGGCCGGTCCCCGTCGGTGTCGCGGGGGAGCTGTACCTGTCCGGCATCCAGCTGGCGCGCGGCTACCACGCCCGCCGCGGGCTGACCGCGGAGCGGTTCGTGGCGCACCCGTTCGTGGCGGGTGCGCGGATGTACCGCACCGGTGACGTTGTCCGCTGGACCCGCACCGGCGAGGTCGAGTACGTGGGCCGCTCGGACTTCCAGGTGAAGGTGCGCGGCTTCCGCATCGAGCTGGGTGAGATCGACGCGGCGCTGGCCGCGCACGAGAGCGTGGACTTCGCGGTCACCATCGGCCACCGCGGCACCGCGGGCGGCACCTCGCTGGTGTCGTACGTCGTCGCCGCGCCCGGGAAGTCGATCGACGTGCCTGAACTGACCGAGCACGTCGAGGCCAGGCTGCCCGGGTACATGGTGCCGTCCTCGATCATGGTGCTGGACCGGATCCCGCTGACCCCGGTGGGCAAGCTGGACCGCAAGGCGCTGCCCGCCCCGGTCTTCGAGGTCAAGGAGTTCCGGGCGCCGTCGACGCCGATCGAGGAGATCGTCGCCGCGATCTTCGCGGAGGTGCTCGACCTGCCTCGGGTCGGCGTCGACGACGACTTCTTCGAGCTGGGCGGCAACTCGCTGATCGCCACCCAGGTGGCGTCGCGGGTCGGCATCGCGCTGGACACCAGGGTGCCGGTGCGCACGGTCTTCGAGGCGCCGACCGTCGCCGCGCTCGCCGCGCGGGTGGAGTCCCAGGCGGGCGAGGGCGCGCGTAAGGCGCTGGTCGCCAGGGAGCGGCCGGAGCAGGTGCCGCTCTCGCTGGCGCAGCAGCGCATGTGGTTCCTGAACCGCTTCGACACCGCCTCCGCCGTCAACAACATCCCGGTCGCGATCCGGCTCTCCGGCGAGCTCGACATCGCCGCGCTGCAGGTCGCCGTGATCGACGTGATCGACAGGCACGAGTCGCTGCGCACCGTCTTCCCGGAGACCGTCGGCGGGCCCGTCCAGGTGGTGCTCGACGCCGCGCAGATCGTCCCCGACCTGACGCCGTACCGGGTCAGCGAGGACACGCTCTTCGACCACCTGATCGACCTCGCGACCATGGCGTTCGACGTCACCAGCGAGGTGCCGCTGCACGCGCGGCTCTTCGAGATCAGCGAGACCGAGTACGTGCTCTGCATGGTCGTGCACCACATCTCGGCCGACGGCTGGTCGATGGCGCCGCTCTCCAGGGATGTGATCGTCGCCTACGCGGCGCGCACCACCTGGGAGGCGCCCGCCTGGGTCGAGCTGCCCGTCCAGTACGCCGACTACGCGCTGTGGCAGCGCGAGGTGCTCGGCTCGGAGGACGACCGGGAGTCGCTGATCTCCGCGCAGATCGACTACTGGTCGCGCGAGCTCGCCGACCTGCCGGACGAGCTGGTCCTGCCCGCCGACCGCCCGCGCCCCGCGGTGGCGAGCTACCGCGGCGGCACCTACTCGTTCGTGATCTCGGCCGCCACCCAGCACGCTCTGGTGGAGCTGGGCCGCAAGCACAACGCCTCGCCGTTCATGGTCATGCACAGCGCGCTCGCGGTGCTGCTGGCCCGGCTCTCCGGCACCGACGACATCGCCATCGGCACCCCGATCGCGGGCCGCGGCGAGGCCGCGCTGGACGACCTGGTCGGCATGTTCGTCAACACCCTGGTGCTGCGCACCGGCGTGGCCGCCGGGCAGTCCTTCGCCGAGCTGCTCGCGCAGGCGCGCGAGACCGACCTGCACGCCTTCGCGCACGCCGACCTGCCGTTCGAGCGGCTGGTCGAGATCCTGAACCCGGCGCGCTCGCAGGCCAGGCACCCGCTGTTCCAGGTCATGCTGGCGTTCCAGAACACCAAGCAGGCCAGGCTCGAGCTGCCCGGGCTCTCGGTCACCGGCATCGACTACGACGCCAACCTGGCCAAGTTCGACCTGCAGCTCACCCTGCAGGAGATCCGGGACGACAGCGGCGAGGCGGCGGGGATGTCCGCCGAGTTCTCCTACGCCGTCGACCTCTTCGACGAGGCGACCGTCGCCGCCTTCGCGCACCGGCTGGACCGGGTGCTCGCGGCCGTCATCGCCGACCCCGACCTCCCGGTCGGCGACATCTCGCTGCTCGACGCCGCCGAGACCGAGCTGGCGCTGCGCGGCTGGAACGACACCGCCTACCCGCTCGACCCGGCGGAGACGCTGGTCTCCGCCTTCGCCGCGCAGCAGCGGCGCACCCCGGACGCCGTCGCCCTCGTCGACCCGGCGACCGGAACGACGCTCACCTACGCCGAGTTCGGCGCGCGGGTGCACCGGCTGGCCAGGTACCTGGTCGCGGCGGGCGCGGGCCCGGAGCGGCTGATCGGGCTGGCGCTGCGGCGCTCGGTCGACCTGGTGGTCGCCGCGTACGCGGTGCAGGCGGCGGGCGGCGGCTACGTCCCGCTCGACCTGGACCAGCCCGCCGAGCGGATCGCGCACGTCCTGCAGACCGCGCGCCCCGCGGCCGTGCTGACCAGCGCGGACACCGGCTTCACCGCAAACGGCACCCCGGTGCTCGTGCTCGACGACCTCGACCTCGACGGCTACGCCGACACCCCGCTCACCGACGCCGACCGGAACGCCCCGCTGCGCCCGGAGCACCCGGCGTACGTCATCTTCACCTCCGGCTCCACCGGCCGCCCCAAGGGCGTGGCGCTGCCGCACTCGGCCGTGCTCAACCAGGTCCGCTGGATCACCGCCGAGTACGGCATCGGCGCCGACGACGTGGTGCTGTTCAAGACCCCGGCGACCTTCGACGTGTCGGTGTGGGAGCTGTTCGGCCCGCTGAGCGTCGGCGGGCGCATGGTGGTCGCGAGCCCGGACGGCCACCGCGACCCGGCCTACCTGGCCGATGTCATCGCGGCCGAGCGGGTCACCATGACCTCGTTCGTCCCGTCCATGCTCAGCGTCTTCGCGAGCACCGTCGAGGCCGCCGGAATCGGTTCCGGCGCGCTGGATTCGCTGCGCGCGCTGCTGGTCGCCGGTGAGGCCTTCACCGCCGACGCGGTGCAGGCGCTGCGCCGGGTCTCGACCGCCGAGCTGCACAACCTGTACGGCCCCACCGAGTTCGCGGTGCACGCCACGCACCACCCGGTGCCCGCCGAGGTCGCGGGTGCGGTGCCGATCGGCCTCCCGGTGTGGAACGCCGAGGCGTACGTGCTCGACGCCAGGTTGCACCCCGTCGCCCCCGGTATCGCGGGTGAGCTCTATCTCGCGGGCGCCCAGCTGGCCCGCGGCTACTTCGGCCGCGCCGACCTGACCGCCGACCGCTTCGTGGCGAACCCGTTCGGGGCGCCGGGCGCGCGCATGTACCGCACCGGCGACCTGGTGACCCGCGATCGCTCCGGCGCCATCGTCTACCTGGGCCGCACCGACTTCCAGGTGAAGCTGCGCGGCCTGCGCATCGAGCTCGGCGAGATCGAGACCGCGCTGACCGCGCACGAAACGGTCGCGCAGGCCGTCGCGCTGGTGCGCAGCGACGGCAGGACCGGCGACCAGCTGGTCGCCTACGTGGTGCCCGCCGCGGGCGCCGCCGTCGACCTGGACGAGCTGCGCGCGCACCTGGGCGCGGTGCTCCCCTCGTACATGGTGCCCGCCGCCTTCGTCGTGCTCGACGCCATGCCGCTGAGCCCGAACGGCAAGCTGGACCGGCGCGCGCTGCCGGTGCCGGTCTTCGAGGCCCGCACCTTCCGCGCTCCGTCCACGCCGATCGAGGAGATCGTGGCGGGCGTCTTCGCCGAGGTGCTCGGCGTCGACACCGCCGAGCGCGCGGTCGGGCTGGACGACGACTTCTTCGAGCTGGGCGGCAACTCGCTGGTCGCCACCCAGGTGGTGGCCAGGCTCGGCGCCGCGCTCGACACCAGGGTGCCGGTGCGGATGATCTTCGAGGCACCCACCGTCGCCGCGCTGGCGGCCCGCATGGAGACCACCGCCGGTGCGGGCGGCCGCCCGGCGCTCACACCGCGGCCGCGGCCGGAGTACCCGCCGCTCTCGCTGGCCCAGCAGCGGATGTGGTTCCTCAGCCGCTTCGAGTCCGACTCCGCCGCCTACAACATCCCCGCGGCGGTGCGGCTGCACGGCTCGCTCGACATCGACGCGCTGCGCGCCGCGGTCGCCGACGTGATCCAGCGGCACGAGTCGCTGCGCACCGTCTACCCGTCGCACGACGGCATCGCCTACCAGCAGGTCCTGCCGACCGCGAAGGCCATCCCCGCGCTCGACGTGGTCCCGCTGGACGAGGCCGGGATCGCCCCCGCGCTGCACGAATTCGTGCTCAGCGGCTTCGACGTCACCACCCAGCCGCCGGTCCGGATGCGGGTGTTCCAGGTCGAGCCGCGGATCGACCACAGCCGCTGGCGCGACACCACGCAGGACTACGTGCTCGCCGTCGTTGTACACCACATCGCCGCCGACGGCGTCTCCATGCGCCCGCTGGTCCGCGACCTGATGGCCGCCTACGTGGCACGCAGCAGCGAGGCGGCGCCGAGCTGGGCGCCGCTGCCGGTGCAGTACGTGGACTACGCGCTCTGGCAGCGCGAGACGCTCGGCACCGAGGACGACCCGGGCTCGCTGGTCGCCGCGCAGCTCGACTACTGGAAGAGCACGCTCGCCGGGCTGCCCGAGGAGCTGCGGCTCGGCACCGCCCAGCGCCCCGCGGTCGCGACCTACCGCGCGGGCACGCACCGCTTCACCGTGCCCGGCGAGCTCATCGAGGAGCTGAACCAGCTCGCGCACGCGGGCGGCACCACGCTGTTCATGGTGGTGCACAGCGCCTTCGCGCTGCTGCTCTCCCGGCTCAGCGGCTCGGACGACATCGCGGTCGGCATCCCGGTCGCGGGCCGCGGCGAGGCCGCACTCGACGACCTGGTCGGCATGTTCGTCAACACCCTCGTGCTGCGCACGGCGGTGGACACCGCGACCCCGTTCAGCGAGCTGCTCGGCCAGGTGCGCGAGCGCGACCTGCAGGCCTTCGCGCACGCCGACCTGCCCTTCGAGCGGCTGGTCGAGGTGCTGAACCCGGCCCGCTCGCAGGCGCGGCACCCGCTCTTCCAGGTCATGCTCTCGTTCCAGAACATGGGCCGCACCTCGCTGGAGCTGCCGGGGCTGCGCGTGGCCGAGCTGGAGCTGGACGCCCCGACCGCCAAGTTCGACCTGCAGCTCACCCTGGGCGAGACCCCGGTCGGCACGCACATCGGCCCGGCCGGGATCCGCGGCGGCGGCGCGGGCGCCATGGACGCCGAGCTGGTCTTCGCGCTCGACCTCTTCGACGCGGGCTTCGCCGACGCCTTCGCCAGGCGCTTCGTCCGGGTGCTGCGCGGCATCGCCGCCGACCCGGACATCGCCGTCGGCGACATCGACCTGCTGGACGACGCCGAGCGGCAGACCGTGCTGCGCCGCTGGAACGACACCGAGTTCGGCGTCGACGCCGCGCTCACCTCGCCGGTCGGCGATGCCGCCGCCGCGACCCTGGTCTCCATGTTCGAGGCGCAGGCCGCCCGCACCCCGGACGCCTACGCGCTCACCTTCGAGGGGACGAGTCTGACCTACGCCGAGTTCGCGAGCCGGGTGCACCGGCTGGCGCGCTGGCTCAAGCAGCACGGCGTCGGCCCGGAGTCGTACGTGGCGCTCGGCATGCGCCGCTCGCTCGACCTGGTGATCGGCATGTACGCCATCGGCGCCGCCGGCGGCGCCTACGTGCCGCTCGACCCGGACCACCCGGCCGAGCGGATCGACCACATCCTGGAGACCGCCCGCCCGGTCTGCGTGCTCACCTCCGGCGCGGACCTGGAGAGCGCGCTGGCCAGGCAGGTCAGGATCGACGAGCTGGACCTCTCCGGCTACTCCGACGCCCCGCTCACCGACGCCGACCGGCACCGGCCGCTGCGGCCGGGCAACACCGCGTACGTCATCTTCACCTCCGGCTCCACCGGCAGGCCGAAGGGCGTCGCGGTCTCGCACGCCGCGATCGTGAACCGCCTGGTCTGGGCGCACGCGCAGTACGGCCTCGCCGCCGACGACGTGGTGCTGCAGAAGACCCCGGCCACCTTCGACGTGTCGGTGTGGGAGTTCTTCTGGCCGCTGCAGGTCGGCGCGCGGCTGGTGGTGGCGCGGCCGGACGGGCACCGGGACCCGGTGTACCTGGCCCGGCTGATCACCGAGGAGCAGATCACCACGGTGCACTTCGTGCCGTCCATGCTCTCGCTCTTCGTGAACGAGGAGCGGGCCGCGGACTGCACCGTCATCCGCAATGCCTTCGCCTCCGGCGAGGCGCTGCCCGCGGGCGCCGCGCAGAAGCTGCGGCAGCTGACCGGCGCCAGGCTGCACAACCTGTACGGCCCCACCGAGGCCGCGGTCGAGGTGACCTTCCACGAGGTCACCGATGCCGACACGCAGACCGTGCCGATCGGCGCCCCGGTCTTCAACACCCAGGTCTACGTGCTGGATTCGCGGCTGCGGCCGGTGCCGCCCGGGGTGCCGGGCGAGCTGCACCTGGCGGGCGCGCAGCTCGCCTACGGCTACGTCGGCCGCCCCGACCTGACCTGCGACCGCTTCGTGGCCAACCCCTTCGACGCCGGGCGGCGCATGTACCGCACCGGCGACCTGGTGGTCTGGACGCCGGACGGCGAGCTGGAGTACCTGGGCCGCACCGACTTCCAGGTCAAGCTGCGCGGCCTGCGCATCGAGCTGGGCGAGATCGAGGGCGCGCTCACCGCGCAGGACGCGGTCTCGCAGTCCGTGGTCGTGGTCCGCTCGGACGAGCACACCGGCGACCAGCTCGTCGCCTACCTGGTGGCGAACCCGGACCGGGTGATCGACGTCGAGGCGGTCAAGGCCGAGCTCACGCACCGGCTCCCGGCCTACATGGTCCCCGCCGCCTACGTGGTGCTCGACGCCTTCCCGCTGAACCCCTCCGGGAAGCTGGACCGCAAGGCGCTGCCCGCGCCGGTCTTCGAGGCCAGGGTCTTCCGCGCCCCGGCCACCCCGGTGCAGGAGATCGTGGCGAGCGTCTTCGCCGAGGTGCTCGGCGCCGACCGGGTCGGGCTGGACGACGACTTCTTCCAGCTCGGCGGCAACTCGCTGGTCGCCACCCAGGTGGCGGCCCGGCTCGGCGAGGCGCTGGACACCAGGATCCCGGTGCGCGCGCTCTTCGAGTCGTCAACGGTGGCCGCGCTGGCCGCCACGGTGGAGTCCGCCGCGGGCGCGGGCAGGGCGCCGCTGGTGGCGCGCGAGCGGCCCGAGCTGGTGCCGCTCTCCCCGGCGCAGCAGCGCATGTGGTTCCTGAACCGCTTCGACAGCCGCACCGCGGTGAACAACATCCCGATCGCGATCCGGCTCTCCGGCACCCTGGACGTCGCCGCGCTGAACGCCGCGGTCGCCGACCTGGTTGCCAGGCACGAGACGCTGCGCACGATCTACCCCGAGGTGGACGGCGACGGCTTCCAGCGCGTCCTCGCCGCCGAGGACGTCCCGGTCGAACTCGTCGCCGAGCCGGTGCAGGCGGGCACGCTGCCCGCGCGCATCGTGGAGCTGGCGAGCACGCACTTCGACGTCACCGCCGAGGTGCCGTTCCGGGCGAGCCTGCTCGCGCTGAACGAGCGCAACCACGTGCTGGTGCTGGTCATGCACCACATCTCCGGCGACGGCTTCTCGCTGCGGCCGCTGCTGCGCGACGTGGTGATCGCCTACACCGAGCGCACCCGCGGCGAGGCCCCCACCTGGGCCCCGCTGGAGGTGCAGTACGCCGACTACGCGCTCTGGCAGCGCGACGTGCTCGGCAGCGAATCCGACCCGGAGTCGGTGGCGGCCAAGCAGATCGGCTACTGGACCGAGCAGCTACGCGACCTGCCCGACCAGATCGAGCTGCCCGCCGACCGCACCCGCCCCGAGATCGCCTCGAACGCCGGTGGGCTGCACAGCTTCGCGCTCGACCCGGAGCTGCACCGCGGCCTCACCGAGCTGGCGCGGGCCCGCGGCACCACGCTCTTCATGGTCATGCACGCGGCGCTCGCCACCTGGGCGGCGCGGCTCTCCACCGGCACCGACATCGCCATCGGCACCCCCATCGCGGGCCGCGGCGAGCGGGCGCTGGACGACGTGGTCGGCATGTTCGTCAACACCCTCGTGCTCCGCACCGAGGTCCGCCCGGACGCCCGCTTCGGCGAGCTGCTGGAGCAGGTGCGCCGCACCGACCTGGCCGCCTTCGCGCACGCCGACGTCCCGTTCGAGCGGCTGGTCGACGTGCTCAGCCCGGCCCGCTCGCAGGCGCACCACCCGCTCTTCCAGGTGGCGCTGACCTTCGAGGCGGCCTCGGCCACCGAGATGGGCACCGTCGCGCTGCCCGGGCTCGAGCTGAGCGCGGTCGACTTCGACGCGGGCACCGCCAAGTTCGACGTGCAGCTCACCGTCGGCGAGGCCGCCGACGGCTCGCTCGCGCTGAGCTGGAACTACGCCACCGAACTCTTCGACCCCGCCACCGTTGTGTCCTTCGCCGAGCGGCTGACCCGGATCCTGCGCGCCGTCGCGGACGATCCGGACGTGGTCGTCGGCGATATCGACCTGCTCGGCGAGCGCGAGCGGCTGGACCTCTCGGAGCGCTGGGTGCGCGCCGGGGTCGACTCCTACGCGGGCCGCTTCGCCGACCCGGGCGCCACCCTGGTCGACCTCTTCGACGGCATCGTGGCCGAGCACGGCCCGCGCACCGCGGTGACCTTCGGCGCCGATACCCTCACCTACTCCGAGCTGGACCGGCGGGCGAATGTGCTGGCCCGCCGGCTCATCGAGGAGGGCGCGGGGCCGGAGCAGCTGGTCGCGGTGATCCTGCCGCGCTCGCTGGACCTGGTGGTCGCGCTGCTGGCCGTGGTCAAGGCGGGCGCGGGGTACGTGCCGGTCGACCCGACCTACCCGGCCGACCGCATCGCCTACGTGCTGGCCGACTCGAAGCCCACCAGCGTGATCGTGGACTCCACCGTGCAGGTGGAGCTGCCCGCCGGGCTGCCGCGCGTGGTGCTGGACGGCTACGCCGTCGAGGCAGGCGACATCGAGGACGCCGACGACGGCCCGGTCACCGACGCCGACCGGATCGCTCCGCTGTCGGCGGGCAATATCGCCTACGTCATCTACACGTCCGGCTCGACCGGCCGCCCCAAGGGCGTCCCGGTGCAGCACGGCAACGTGGTCCGGCTGCTGGCCAACACCGACGCCGACTTCGGCTTCGGCCCGCGCGACGTGTGGACCCTGTTCCACTCCTTCGCCTTCGACTTCTCGGTCTGGGAGCTGTGGGGCCCGCTGGCCTTCGGCGGCAGGCTCGTGGTCGTCGACTACTACACCTCGCGCTCGCCCGAGCAGTTCCTGGAGCTGCTCCGGGACGAGCGGGTCACCGTGCTCAACCAGACCCCGTCGGCCTTCTACCAGCTGGCCGAGGCGGACCGGAACGCCGACCCGGCGGCCGCGCCGCTCGCGCTGCGCGCGGTGGTCTTCGGCGGCGAGGCGCTGGAGCTGCGCAGGCTCGGCGACTGGGTCGCCAGGCACGGCGACACCGCGCCGGTGCTGGTGAACATGTACGGCATCACCGAGACCACGGTGCACGTCTCGTACCGCCCGCTGGACGCGGCGACCATCGCCACCGCCTCCGGCTCGGTCGTCGGCCGGGCCATCCCCGGGCTGGGCATCCACGTGCTGGACGAGCGGCTGCGGCCGGTCCCGGTCGGGGTCTCCGGCGAGATGTACGTCTCCGGCAGGCAGCTGGCCCGCGGCTACCTCGGCCGCCCCGACCTCTCCGCGGCCCGCTTCGTGGCCGGGCCGGACGGCACGCGGCTGTACCGCTCCGGCGACCTCGCGCGCTGGAACCGCGGCGGCGAGCTGGAGTACCTGGGCCGCGCCGACGACCAGGTCAAGGTGCGCGGCTTCCGGATCGAGCTCGGCGAGATCGAGTCCGCGGTGCTGGCCCAGGCCGGCGTCGCGCAGGCGGCGGTCGTGGTCCGCGAGGACCAGCCGGGCGACCAGCGGATCGTCGCCTACATCGTGGCCGAGCCGGGGGCTACCCCGGATCTGGACGCCGTGCGCACCGGCGCCGCCGAGCGGCTGCCCGCGTACATGGTGCCCGCCGCGCTGGTCCGGCTGGAGTGGATCCCGCTCACCGTGAACGGCAAGCTGGACCGCCGCGCGCTGCCCGCCCCGGCGGCGCAGGCCCGCGCCTTCCGCGCCCCGGTCACCCCGGTGCAGGAGGCCGTCGCCGCGGTCTTCGCCGAGGTACTCGACCTGGAGCGGGTCGGCGTCGACGACGACTTCTTCGACCTGGGCGGCAACTCGCTCATCGCCACCAGGGTCGCGGCCAGGATCGGCGCCGCGCTCGGCACGACGGTTCCGGTGCGGACCCTGTTCGAGGCCTCCACCGTCGAGGCGCTCGCCGCCCGCGTGGAGTCGCACACCGGCGGGCCCGAGCGGGCGCCGCTGGTCCCGCGGGTACGCGGCGACGCGCTGGTGCCGCTCTCCTTCGCGCAGCAGCGCATGTGGTTCCTGAACAAGTACGACACCGCCTCCGCGGCGTACAACCTGCCGATCGCCATCCGGCTGACCGGCGCGCTCGACGTCGACGCGCTGCGGCTCGCCGTGGCCGACGTGGTGCGCAGGCACGAGTCGCTGCGCACCCGCTACCCGGAGCACGGCGGCACCCCGACCCAGGTGGTCGTCCCGGTCGAGGAGGTCGCGCTCGACCTCGCCCCGGTCGAGGTCGCCGCCGCCGCGCTGGTCGAGGCGGTCACCGCCTTCGTCAGCACCGGATTCGACGTCGCCGAACAGGTTCCGCTGCGCACCCGGCTCTACCGGGTGGCAGCCGAGGAGCACGTGCTCGTGGTCGTCGTGCACCACATCGGCGCCGACGGCTTCTCGGTCGGCCCGCTGACCCGCGACGTCATGGTGGCCTACACCGCGCGCACCCAGGGCAGCGATCCCGGCTGGGCGCCGCTCGCGGTGCAGTACGCCGACTTCGCGATCTGGCAGCGCGAGGTGCTCGGCACCGAGGACGACCCGGACTCCCTGATGGCGCGCCAGGTCGCGTACTGGCAGCGCGCGCTCGCCGACGTCCCGGACGAGCTCACGCTGCCCGCCGACCGCCCGCGCCCGGCCGTCGCGAGCCTGCGCGGCGCCACGCTGTACGACGAGATCCCGGCCGAGCTGGTGGCCGGGCTGGAGGAGATCGCCCGCGCCGAGGGCGCCTCGCTCTTCATGGTCGTGCACAGCGCGCTCGCGGTGCTGCTGGCCCGGCTCTCCGGCACCGACGACATCGCCATCGGGACCCCGATCGCGGGCCGCGGCGAGGCCGCGCTGGACGACCTGGTCGGCATGTTCGTCAACACCCTGGTGCTGCGCACCGGCATCGAGCCGGGCGAGTCCTTCGCCGAGCTGGTCGGCAAGGCGCGCCGCACCGACCTGGACGCCTTCGGCCATGCCGACGTCCCGTTCGAGCGGCTGGTCGAGCTGCTCGCGCCGGAGCGCTCGCAGTCCCGCAACCCGCTCTTCCAGGTCATGCTGGCCTTCCAGAACCTGGACCGCGGCACGCTGGAGCTGCCCGGCCTCTCGGTCTCCGCGCTCGACCTGGACGAGGAGGTCGCCCGCTTCGACCTCCAGTTCACCCTCGCGCAGAACAGCGCGGGCGGGCTCGCGCTCGGGCTCACCTACGCCACCGAGCTCTTCGACGAGGCCACCGCGGCCGCGTTCGTGCGGCGCTGGTTGCGGGTGCTCACGGCGGTCGCTGCCGACCCGTCGATCGCGGTCGGCGGGATCGACGTGCTCGATGCCGGGGAGCGCGCGGACCTGGTGTCGCGCACGGGAACCCCCGCTGTCACCCCGCGTCCGCTGCCGGAGCTGTTCACCATCGGCGCGCCCGATGCGCCCGCGGTGGTGTTCCGCGGGGAGACGGTTACCTACGGTGAGTTGGACGAGCGCTCCAACCGCCTGGCGCGGTTGTTGATCGAGGCCGGGGTCGGTACCGAGGACCTGGTCGCGGTCGGTGTTCCGCGGTCGGCGGATTCGGTGCTGGCGGCGTGGGCGGTCGCCAAGACCGGTGCCGCGTTCGTTCCGGTGGACCCGAACTACCCGGCCGAGCGGATCGCGCACATGGTCACCGACTCGGGCTCGCCGCTCGGGTTGACCGTGCGCGAGGTCCGCGACGGGCTGCCGGAATCGGCGCGCTGGCTGGTGCTGGAGGACGTGGACCTCTCCGAGTGGGACGGTTCGCCCATCACCGACGCCGAGCGGCTGCGCCCGCTGCGTCCGGAGCACCCGGCCTACGTCATCTACACCTCGGGTTCGACCGGCGTGCCCAAGGGCGTGGTGGTCACGCATTCGGGTTTGGCGAACTTCGGTGAGGAGCAGGCGGAGCGCTACGCCCTCGATTCCGATTCGCGCGCACTGCATTTCGCGTCGCCGTCCTTCGACGCCTCCATCCTGGAGCTGCTGCTGGCGCTGGCCCGCGGCGGCGCGCTGGTCGTGGTCCCGCCCGGGGTATACGGCGGCGACGAGCTCTCCGAACTCATCCGCTCTCAGCGGGTGACCCATGCCTTCATCACCCCGGCCGCGCTGGCCACCTTCGACCCGTCCGGGCTGGACACGCTGCGCGTGCTGGTCGCGGGCGGCGAGGCGTGCCCGCCGGAGCTGGTCGCCAAGTGGGCGGTCCCGCTGGCGGACGGCACGATCCGCGCCTTCCACAACGGGTACGGCCCGACCGAGACCACCATCATGACCAACATCAGCGACGCGCTGGTGCCCGGCGAGCCGGTGACCATCGGCGGCCCGACCAAGGGCATGCAGTCGCTGATCCTGGATGCCAGGCTCCGGCCGGTCCCGGTGGGTGTCGCGGGTGAGCTGTACCTGTCCGGCATCCAGCTGGCCCGCGGCTACCACGCCAGGCCGGGCCTGACCGCCGAGCGGTTCGTGGCCAACCCGTATGTGGACGGCGCGCGGATGTACCGCACCGGTGACGTGGTCCGCTGGACCCGCACCGGCGAGGTCGAGTACGTCGGCCGCTCCGACTTCCAGGTCAAGGTGCGCGGCTTCCGCATCGAGCTGGGCGAGATCGACGCCGCGCTGGCCGCGCACCCGACCGTCGACTTCGCCACCACCGTCGGGCACAAGGCGGAGAACGGCGCCACCACGCTGGTGGCGTACGTCGTCGCCGCACCGCGGCAGTCGATCGACGTGGCGGAGCTGACCGCGCACGTGGAGGAGAGCCTCCCGGCGTACATGGTCCCGTCCTCGATCATGGTGCTGGACCACATCCCGCTCACCCCGGTGGGCAAGCTGGACCGCAGGGCGCTGCCGGAGCCGGTCTTCGCGACCGAGGTCGCCTTCCGCGCCCCGCGCACCCCGATCGAACACACCATCGCCGAGGTCTTCGCCGAGGTGCTCGGCGTGGAGCGGGTCGGCGTCGACGACTCCTTCTTCGCGCTCGGCGGCGACTCCATCGTCTCCATCCAGCTGGTCTCCCGGGCCAAGGCGCGCGGCGTGGTCTTCTCCCCGCGGCACGTCTTCGAGCAGCGCACGGTGGCCGGGCTGGCCGCGGTCGCGGAGACCGCGGACGCCGAGATCACCCAGCAGCCCGCGCTGGACGAGCTGCCCGGCGGCGGCGTCGGCCGGATGCCGCTCACCCCGGTGGTGCGGTTCATGGCCGAGCGGCCCGGCGGCTTCGGCCGGTTCCACCAGATGCTGGCGCTGGAGCTGCCGGTCGGCATCGACCGGGCCGGGATCGCCGCCACCGTCGGCGCGGTCGTCGACCGGCACGACATGCTGCGCGCCCGGCTGCGCCGCGAGGGCGCGGACTGGGTGCTGGAGACCACCGGCCCCGGGTCGGTGGAGGTCGACGCGCTCATCGACCGCGTCGAGTTCGACGTCGTCGCCAGCGACGCCGACCTGCTGCAGATCGCCGAGGCTGCGGTCGACGCCGCGCTGGACCGGCTCGACCCGGCCGCGGGCATCGTGATCCGCTTCGTCTGGCTGGCGCCGACCGAGGCGAACCGCGCGGGCAGGCTGATCGTGGTCGCGCACCACCTGGTGGTGGACGGCGTCACCTGGCGCATCCTGGTCCCGGACCTGGTCACCGCGTGGGGCCAGCTCTCTGCGGGCGGCACCCCCGAGCTGGTCGCCCCTGCCACCTCCATGCGGTCATGGGCGCACGCGCTGGAGCAGCAGGCGAACAGCGCCGAGCGCATCGCCGAGCTGGACTTCTGGCGCGGCGTGGTGAACGGCCCTGACCCGCTGCTCACCGACCGGCCGATGGACCCCGCGGTCGACGTCTCCGGCGTGATCGAGAAGGTCCAGGTCCGGGTCTCGCCCGAGGTCACCCGGACGCTGCTCACCACCGTCCCGGCGCTGTTCCACGGCGGCGTGAACGACGGCCTGCTCACCGCGCTCACCCTGGCCACCGCCAAGTGGCGGGCGCGCCGCACCGCCGAGCGCGCAGGCTCGCTGCTGCTCCGGCTGGAGGGGCACGGCCGCGAGGAGGAGATCGTGCCCGGCGCCGACCTCTCCCGCACGGTCGGCTGGTTCACCGCCATCTTCCCGGTCCGCTTCGACCTGGCCGGGATAGACGTGGACGCCGCGCTCACCGGCGGCCCCGCGCTCGGCCGGGCGCTCAAGGCCGTCAAGGAGCAGCTGCTCGCGGTGCCGGACAAGGGCATCGGCTACGGCATGCTGCGCTACCTGAACCGCGGCACCGCCGCCGACCTGCCCGAGCAGCTGCCCGGCCAGGTCAGCTTCAACTACCTGGGCCGGGTCTCGGACACCGACGTGCCCGAGGCGCTGCGCGGCT
Source organism: Nocardia sp. NPDC057353 (assembly GCF_042667085.1). NCBI lineage: Bacteria > Bacillati > Actinomycetota > Actinomycetes > Mycobacteriales > Nocardiaceae > Nocardia > Nocardia sp. NPDC057353. The sequence goes on along the minus strand of NZ_JBHVAK010000003.1, from coordinate 45,648 downwards.
TCGGCTGGATCCCCGCCGCCGAGCTCGGCGCGCTCGCCGCGGGCTACGACGCCGACATGCCCGCCATGGCGCCGCTCGACCTGAACGCCATCGTCACCGGCGACACCCTGGTCACCACCATCGGCTACCCGAGCACCCTGCTCGACGCCGCCGAGGTGCGCGAGTTCGCCGAGCTCTGGGTCACCGCGCTGGAGGCCGTCGCGCGGCACGCGCAGTCCGCCGACGCGGGCGGGCACACCCCCGCCGACTTCGGGCTGGTGCGCAGCACGCAGGCCGACATCGAGAACTGGGAGCAGCGCTTCCCGGCGCTGGCCGACGTCTGGCCGCTCTCCGCGCTGCAGGCCGGGCTGCTCTTCCACGCCAGGCTCGCCGCGGGCTCGGTCGACGTCTACACCTCGCAGATCACGCTCACCCTGACCGGCCGGGTGGACTCGACCCGGCTGCGCGCCGCCGCGCAGGCGCTGCTCGACCGCTACGACAGCCTGCGCACCGCGTACGTCACCGACGCCGAGGGCAACCCGGTGCAGGTGGTGCTGAACAGCGTCCGCGTACCGTGGGCCGAGCACGACAGGTCCAACGGTGGCGCCGCCAGGTCCGACACGGCCGCCGGTTCCGTCGAGGAGCTGATCGCCGAGGACCGGGCCCGCCCCTTCGACCTGGCCGCGCCGCCGCTCATCCGCTTCACCCTGATCAAGGTGGCCGCGGACCGCTGGCAGTTCGTGGTCTCCAACCACCACATCCTGCTCGACGGCTGGTCCATGCCGCTGCTCATGCGGGACCTGCTCATGCTCTACGCGGTCCACGCCGACCAGGGCGTGCTGCCCGCGGTGCGGTCGTACCGGCACTTCCTGGAGTGGGTCGGCAGGCAGGACCAGGCCGCCTCGGTGGCGGTCTGGGCCGACGCGCTGCGCGGCGTCACCGAGCCGACGCTGCTGGCACGGCCGGACGCCGGGCGCGAGATCACCGCGCTCGCAGGCGAGTACCTCTTCGAGCTGGACGAGCCCGCCACCGCGCGGCTCACCGGGCTGGCGGCCACGCTCGGCGTCACCCCGAACACCGTGCTGCAGGTGGCGTGGGCGGTGCTCGTCGGCCGGATGACCGGCCGCGAGGACGTGCTCTTCGGCACCACCGTCTCCGGCCGCCCCGCGCAGCTCACCGGCGTGGAGTCGATGGTCGGGCTCTTCATCAACACCGTCCCGGTGCGGGTCCGCTTCGACCCGGCCGAGCCGGTGCGCGCGCTGCTCGCCCGCACCCAGGGCGAGCAGGCCGACCTGCTCGACCACCACTACGTCGGGCTCGCCGACATCCAGGCCGCGGCCGGGATGAGCAACCTCTTCGACACCCTCGTGGTGTTCGAGTCCTACCCGGTGGACGCCGAGGGCATCCAGGCCCAGGCCGCCGATATCGACGGCATGGCGGTCACCGCGCTGGAGGCCACCGACGCCACGCACTACCCGCTCACCCTGATCGCGCAGCTCGACGCCAAGCTGCGCATTCGGGCAGGCTACCTGCGCGACCTCTTCGACGAGGGCACCGTGCGCCGGATCGCCGACCGCCTGGTGCGGGTGCTGGCGACCATGACCGCGGAGCCGGACACCGCCGTCGGCGACATCGCGCTGCTCGACGCCGTCGAGCGCGCCGAGGTCACCACCGGCTGGAACGACACCGCCTTCGACATCCCGGCCGCGCTGGCAGGCCAGTACGGCGCCGAGCCCGAGCACACCCTGCCCGCGCTCTTCCAGGCGCAGCTCGCGGCCACTCCGGACGCGCCCGCGCTGGTGTTCGAGGGGACAGCTCTGTCCTACGACGAGTTCGCGGGCCGGGTCTTCCGGCTGGCCCGCTGGCTGGTCGAGCGCGGCGTCGGCCCGGAGTCCTTCGTGGCGCTCGGCATGCGGCGCTCGCTGGACCTGGTGATCGGCATGTACGCCGTCACCGCCGCGGGCGGCGCCTACGTGCCGCTCGACCCGGACCACCCGGCCGAGCGCACCGAGTACATCCTGGCCACCGCCGACCCGGTCTGCGTGCTGACCTCCGGCGACGACCTGGAGATCGACACCGCCCAGGTCCGGATCGACCTGCTCGACCTGGAGAACCTGGACGACACCCCGCTCACCGACATCGACCGGCGCGCCCCGCTGCGCCCGGGCAACACCGCGTACGTCATCTTCACCTCCGGCTCCACCGGCAGGCCGAAGGGCGTCGCGGTCTCGCACGCGGCGATCGTGAACCGCCTGGTCTGGATGCAGGCCGAGTACGGCCTGACCGCTGCCGACACCGTGCTGCAGAAGACCCCCGCCACCTTCGACGTCTCGGTGTGGGAGTTCTTCTGGCCGCTGCAGGTCGGCGCGCGCCTGGTGGTCGCCAAGCCGGACGGCCATCGCGACCCGCAGTACCTGGCCGAGGTCATCGAGGCCGAGCGCGTCACCGTCACGCACTTCGTCCCCTCCATGCTCGCCGTCTTCGTGAGTTCGATGGCGGCGTTCGCGGGGCCCTCCGTGGTTACGCAGGCTTCCTCCTCCGGGCCTGACGCGAACGCCGCGGCCGACGCCGCCGCGGTCGGCAGCACCTCGCTGCGCGCGGTCTTCGCCTCCGGCGAGGCGCTCGGCCCGAAGCCCGCGCACCGGCTGCGCGAGCTCACCGGCGCCGCGCTGCACAACCTGTACGGCCCCACGGAGGCCGCGGTCGACGTCACCTACCACGAGGTCGTCGACGCCGACACGGTCACCGTCCCGATCGGCGCCCCGGTCTTCAACACCCAGGTGTACGTGCTGGATGCGCGGCTGCGGCCGGTCCCGGTGGGTGTCGCGGGCGAGCTGTACCTGGCGGGCGACCAGCTGGCCCGCGGCTACGTCGCGCGGCCGGACCTGACCGCGGACCGCTTCGTGGCGAACCCGTTCGGCATCGACGGCGCCCGCATGTACCGCACCGGCGACCTGGTCGCCTGGACCCAGGACGGCGAGCTGGAGTACCTGGGCCGCACCGACTTCCAGGTCAAGCTGCGCGGCCTGCGGATCGAGCTCGGCGAGATCGAGCAGGCGCTGGCCGGGCTGGACGAGATCGCCCAGGCGGTCGTCGTGGTCCGCGGCGACCAGCACACCGGCGACCAGCTGGTGGCGTACGTGATTCCGGTGGCCGAGCAGCGGATCGACACCGAGGCGGTGCGCGAGGAGCTGGGCAGGCGGCTGCCCGCCTACATGGTCCCGGCGCTGCTCATCGCGCTGGACGAGTTCCCGCTCAACGCCTCCGGCAAGCTGGATCGAAAGGCGCTGCCCGCGCCGGTCTTCGAGGCCGCGGTCTTCCGCGCCCCGACCACCCCGGTCGAGGAGATCGTCGCCGACGTCTTCGCCGACGTGCTCGGCGTGCCCAGGGTCGGGCTGGACGACGACTTCTTCGCGCTCGGCGGCAACTCGCTGAGCGCCACCCAGGTGGCGGCCAGGCTGGCCGCCGCGCTCGACACCGAGATCGGCGTGCGCGAGCTCTTCGAGGCCTCGACGGTGGCCGCGCTGGCCGCCCGCGCCGAGAGCAGCGCGGGCGCGGGGGCGCGCGCCGCGCTGGTGCCGCAGCCGCGGCCGGAGCGGGTGCCGCTCTCGCTGGCGCAGCAGCGCATGTGGTTCCTGAACCGCTTCGATCCCGAGTCCTCGGTCGACAACATCCCGGCGGCGGTCCGGCTCTCCGGGCTGCTCGACCGGCAGGCGCTGCAGATCGCCGTGGCCGACGTGCTGGCCAGGCACGAGTCGCTGCGCACCTACTACCCGGAGCTGGACGGCACCGGCTTCCAGAAGGTGGTCCCGACCGGGCAGGTCATCCCGGACCTCTCGCCCGCCGAGGTCACCGAGGCCGAGCTGCCGCTGCGGATCGCCGAGTTCGTGCGCACCGCCTTCGACGTCACCGTCGAGGTGCCGTTCCGGGCAAGGCTCTTCGAGGTCAGCCCGACCGAGCACGTGCTCGCGCTGGTGGTGCACCATATCTCCGCCGACGGCTTCTCCATGGGCCCGCTCACCCGCGACGTCATGACCGCCTACGGCGCCCGCGTCGACGGCGGCGAGCCCGCCTGGCGCCCGCTGGACGTGCAGTACGCCGACTTCGCGCTCTGGCAGCGCGCGGTGCTCGGCCGCGAGGACGACCCGGAATCGGTGATCGCCCAGCAGATCGGGTACTGGACCGCCGCGCTGCGCGGCATCCCGGAGCAGCTCGACCTGCCGTCCGACCGCCCCCGCCCCGCGGTGGCGACCGGCCGCGGCGGCACACACGCCTTCGAGATCGACGCGCAGACCCACGCCAGGCTGGCCGAGCTGGCCCGCGGCCGCGGCGCGACGCTCTTCATGGTCACGCACGCCGCGCTGGCGGTGCTGCTCGCGCGGCTGGCCCGCGAGGAGGACATCGCCATCGGCACGCCGATCGCTGGCCGTGGCGAGCGCGCGCTCGACGACCTGATCGGCATGTTCGTCAACACCCTCGTGCTGCGCACGCCGGTGGACCCTGGCGCCTCCTTCACCGAGCTGCTTGCGCAGGTGCGCAGCACCGACATCGCCGCCTTCGGCCACGCCGACCTGCCCTTCGAGCGGCTGGTCGAGATCATCGACCCGGCCCGCTCGCAGGCGCGGCACCCGCTCTTCCAGGTCATGCTCTCGTTCCAGAACGTCGGGCAGAACAGCCTGGAGCTGCCCGGGCTCACCGTCAGCGGCGTCGACATGGCGCTCGACGTGGCCAAGTTCGACCTGCAGCTGGTGCTCACCGAGAAGGCCGAGCCGCTCTCCGGCATCAGCGCCGAGCTGATCTACGCCACCGACCTCTTCGACCGGCGCACCGTCGCCCGCTTCGGCCGCCGCTTCACCCGGCTGCTGCAGGCGCTGACCGCGGAGCCGGAGCGCCCGGTGGGCGATCTGCCGCTGATCGACGCCCGCGAGACCGAGCAGGTGCTGCGCACCTGGAACAACACCGCGTACCGGGTGGACCGGGACGCCACGCTGGTCTCGATGTTCGAGGTGCAGGCGGCGGCCACCCCGGACGCCCCCGCGCTCACCTTCGAGGGCGAGACGCTGAGCTACGCCGAGTTCGCGGCGCGGGTGCACCGGCTGGCCCGGTACCTTGCCGCCGCGGGCGTCGGCCCGGACACCCTGGTCGCGCTCGGCATGCGCCGCTCGCTCGACCTGGTGATCGGCATGTACGCGGTGCTCGCCGCGGGCGGCGGCTACGTCCCGCTCGACCCGGACCAGCCCGCCGAGCGCATCGGCTACGTGCTGGAGACGGCGCAGCCGGTGCTCACGCTGACCACCACCGGCGACGAGTTCGCCGCGGGCGAGGCCGTCTCGATCGATACGCTGGACCTCGCCGGGTACTCCGACGAGCCGCTGACCGATACCGGCCTGCGGCCGGCGAACACCGCGTACGTCATCTTCACCTCCGGTTCCACCGGCCGCCCCAAGGGCGTCGCGGTCTCGCACGCGGCGATCGTGAACCGCCTGGTGTGGATGCAGGAGGAGTACGGGCTCGACCGCTTCGACGTGGTCCTGCAGAAGACCCCCGCCACCTTCGACGTCTCGGTGTGGGAGTTCTTCTGGCCCCTGCAGACTGGCGCCCGGCTGGTGGTCGCCAAGCCGGACGGGCACCGCGATCCGCAGTACCTGGCCGAGGTGATCGCCGCGGAGCAGGTGACGACGGTGCACTTCGTGCCGTCCATGCTCGCCGTCTTCGTGGACGAGGCCGACCCGGCCGCCTACACCGGGCTGCGCAATGTCTTCGCCTCCGGCGAGGCGCTGCCCGGCGGGGTGGCGCAGCGGCTGCTGAGCGCCTCCGGCGCCTGGCTGCACAACCTGTACGGCCCCACCGAGGCCGCGGTCGACGTGACCTTCCACGAGGTCACCGAGGCCGACACGGTCACCGTGCCGATCGGCGCGCCGGTCTTCAACACCCAGGTCTACGTGCTGGATTCGCGGCTGCGGCCGGTGCCGGCCGGGGTGCCCGGCGAGCTGTACCTGGCCGGCGTCCAGCTGGCCCGCGGCTACGTCGCGCGGCCGGAGCTGACCGCGGACCGCTTCGTGGCGAGCCCGTACGGCGCGCCGGGCACCCGCATGTACCGCACCGGCGACCTGGTCACCTGGACCGACCGCGGCGAGCTGGAGTATCTGGGCCGCACCGACTTCCAGGTGAAGCTGCGCGGCCTGCGGATCGAGCTCGGCGAGATCGAGACCGCGCTGGCGGCGCACCCCGCGGTGGCGCAGGCCGTCGCGGTGGTGCGCTCCGACGACCGGCTCGGCGACCGCCTGGTCGGCTACGTGGTGCCCGGCTCGGGCCCGGTCGACATCGCCGCGCTGCGCGCGCACGTCGCGGCGCAGCTGCCCTCGTACATGGTCCCGGCCGCGCTGGTGGTGCTGGACGAGCTGCCGCTCAACCCGAACGGCAAGTTGGACCGGCGCGCACTGCCGGAGCCGCAATTCGAAGCAGCGGTATTCCGCGCGCCGGCGACGCCGGTGCAGGAGCTGGTGGCCGACACCTTCGCCCACGTCCTCGGCATCGAGGTCGGCGGCGACCGGCCCATCGGCCAGGACGACGACTTCTTCGACCTCGGCGGCAACTCGCTGATCGCCACCCAGGTGGTGGCCAGGCTCGGCGCCGCGCTGAACACCAGGGTGGGAGTCCGCACGCTCTTCGAGGCCCCGACGGTGGCCGCGCTCGCGGCCCGGGTCGAGGCCGGGGCGGGCAGCGGCCGCGGCCGGGCGCTGGTGGCCGGGGCACGTCCCGCGACCATCCCGCTCTCGCTGGCCCAGCAGCGCATGTGGTTCCTGAACCGCTTCGACAGCGCCACCGCGGTGAACAACATCCCGATGGCGGTCCGGCTCACCGGCGACCTCGACGCCGAGGCGCTGCGCCGGGCGGTCGCCGACGTGATCGAGCGGCACGAGGTGCTGCGCACCGTCTACCCGGAGACCGTCGACGGCCAGGGCGTGCAGGTGGTGCTGCCCGCGAGCCAGGTCGGCATCGACCTGACCCCGATCACCATCACCGAGACCGAGGTCGAGGAGCGGATCAGCGAGCTCGTGCTGGCAGGCTTCGACGTCACCGCCGCGGTGCCGGTGCGCGCCGCGCTGCTGCGCATCGCGGGCTCCATGGACGGCTCGCAGCCCGACACCCACGTGCTGGTCTTCGTGGTGCACCACATCTCCGGCGACGGCTGGTCGGTGCAGCCGCTGGCCAAGGACGTCATGATCGCCTACGCCGCGCGCTCGCGCGGCGAGGCGCCGGGCTGGGCGCCGCTGCCGGTGCAGTACGCCGACTACGCGCTCTGGCAGCGCGAGACGCTCGGCTCCGAGGACGAGCCGGACTCACTCATCTCCCAGCAGGTGCGATACTGGTCGGCGAACCTGGCCGGGTTGCCGGACCAGCTCGACCTGCCCGCGGACCGCTCCCGGCCCGCGGTCGCCTCCAACCGCGGCGGCGTGCACGCCTTCTGGCTCGACGCCGACCTGGTGCACGGGCTGAACGCGATGGCCCGCGCGCACGGCGCCAGCCTCTTCATGGTGGTGCACGCCGGGCTCGCCGCGCTGCTGGCCCGGCTCTCGAACAGCGACGACATCGCCGTCGGCACCGCGGTCGCCGGCCGCGGCGAGGCCGCGCTGGACGACGCCATCGGCATGTTCGTCAATACCCTGGTGCTGCGCAGCGCGGTCGACCCGGCCGAGCCCTTCGCCGAGCTGCTGGCCAGGACCAGGGAGACCGACCTGGCCGCCTTCGGCCACGCCGACCTGCCCTTCGAGCGGCTGGTGGAGATCCTGAACCCGGCCCGCTCGCAGGCGCGGCACCCGCTCTTCCAGGTCATGCTCTCCTTCCAGAACACCGGCGACGCCTCCTTCGCGCTGCCCGGACTCGAGGTCACCGGGGTGCCGCTGGACGTGGTGACCGCCAAGTTCGACCTGCACCTCAACCTCACCAGCGCGGGCGACCACGAGGGCATGGCGGCCGAGTTCGCCTACGCCACCGACCTCTTCGACCCGGCAACGATCACCGGTTTCGCGCAGCGCCTGGTCCGGCTGCTGACCGCGGCGGTGGCCGCGCCGAACGCCCCGGTCGGCGAGATCGAGCTGCTCGACGCCGCCGAGCGCACCCAGGTGCTGGAGAGCTGGAACGCCACCGCGCACCCGGTCGACGCCGCCGCCACCCTGGTCTCGCTGTTCGAGGCGCAGGCCGCCCGCACCCCGGACGCGCCCGCGCTCACCTTCGAGGGCGAGACGCTGAGCTACGCCGAGTTCGCCGACCGGGTGCACCGGCTGGCCAGGCACCTCGTCGACCTCGGGGTCGGGCCGGACGCGCTCGTCGCGCTCGGCATGCGCCGCTCCTTCGAGCTGGTAATCGGCATGTACGCGGTGAGCGCGGCGGGCGGCGCCTACGTGCCGCTCGACCCGGACCACCCGGCCGAGCGCATCGCCTACGTGCTGGAGACCGCCCAGCCCGCCGCGGTGCTCACCACCGCGCGGGACGCCTTCGCCGCCCCCGGCTTCCGGACCGTCGAGATCGACACCCTCGACCTGGCGGAGCTCTCCGGCGCCCCGCTCACCGACGCGGAGCGGCGCGCGCCGCTGCGCCCGGCGAACACCGCGTACGTCATCTTCACCTCGGGCTCCACCGGCCGCCCCAAGGGCGTCGCGGTGACGCACGCGGCGATCGTGAACCGCCTGGTCTGGATGCAGGCCGAGTACGGGCTGGACGCGACCGACACCGTGCTGCAGAAGACCCCCGCCACCTTCGACGTCTCGGTGTGGGAGTTCTTCTGGCCGCTGCAGCTCGGCGCCCGGCTGGTGGTCGCGCGGCCGGACGGCCACCGCGACCCCGGCTACCTGGTGCGGATCATCACCGAGCAGCGGGTCACGGTCGCGCACTTCGTGCCCTCCATGATGTCGGTCTTCGTGGCCGAGGAGCGGGCCGACGAGTGCACCTCGCTGCGCGCGGTCTTCGCCTCCGGCGAGGCGCTGCCCGCGGCGACCGCGCAGCGGCTCGTCGAGCTGACCGGCGCCAGGCTGCACAACCTGTACGGCCCCACCGAGGCCGCGGTCGACGTGACCTTCCACGAGGTCACCGAGGCCGACACGGTCACCGTGCCGATCGGCGCGCCGGTCTTCAACACCCAGGTCTACGTGCTGGATTCGCGGCTGCGGCCGGTGCCGGCCGGGGTGCCCGGCGAGCTGTACCTGGCAGGCGCGCAGCTGGCCCGCGGCTACGTCGCGCGGCCGGAGCTGACCGCGGACCGCTTCGTGGCGAGCCCGTACGGCGCGCCGGGCACCCGCATGTACCGCACCGGTGACCTGGTCACCTGGCGGGCGAACGGCGAGCTGGAGTACCTGGGCCGCACCGACTTCCAGGTGAAGCTGCGCGGCCTGCGGATCGAGCTGGGCGAGATCGAGTCGGCGCTCACCGCGCTGCCGAGCATCGCGCAGTCGGTGGTGGTGGTCCGCTCGGACGACCGCCTCGGCGACCAGCTGGTGGCGTACCTGATCCCGGCGGCGGGCGCGACGGTCGAGCTCGACGCGGTGCGCGCCGAGCTCGGCGGCGAGCTGCCCGGCTACATGGTGCCGAACGCCTTCGTGCTGCTCGACGCCTTCCCGCTGAACCCGTCCGGCAAGCTGGACCGCAGGGCGCTGCCCGCGCCGGTCTTCGAGGCCAAGGTGTTCCGTGCACCCGCCACCCCGATCGAGGAGATCGTCGCCAACACCTTCGCCGACGTGCTCGGCGTCGGCCGGGTCGGCGTGGACGACGACTTCTTCGAGCTGGGCGGCAACTCGCTGCTCGCCACCCAGGTGACCGCGCGGATCGGCGCGGCGCTGGACAGCCAGCTCGCGGTGCGCGACCTGTTCGAGGCGTCCACGGTGGCCGCGCTGGCCACCAGGGTGGAGCGCGCGGCCGGGTCCGGCCGGGCGCGGCCGGTGCTGGTGGCGGGGGAGCGGCCGGAGCAGATCCCGCTCTCGCCCGCGCAGGCCAGGTACTGGTTCCTGAACCAGTTCGACACCACCACCTCCGCGGTGGACAACATCCCGCTCGCGGTGCGGCTCTCCGGCGCGCTCGACGTGCACGCGCTGGAGCAGGCCATCGGCGACGTGCTGGCCAGGCACGAGGTGCTGCGCACCACGTACCCGAGCGGCGACGACGGCCCGCGGCAGGTGATCCTGCCGGTCGGGCGGACCGCGCCGACGCTGGCGGTCACCGACGTCACCGAGGACGACCTGGTGCCGACGGTGATCCGGTTCGCCATGACCACCTTCGATGTCACCGTCGAGGTGCCGCTGAAGGTCGCGCTGTTCCGGATCGCGGACGCGGAGCACGTCGTGGCCTTCGTGGTGCACCACGTCGCCGCGGACGGCGCGTCCATGGGCCCGCTGGCCCGCGACCTGATGGCCGCGTACATCGCGCGGGTCGGCGGCGAGACGCCGTCCTGGACCCCGCTCCCGGTGCAGTACGCGGACTACGCGCTGTGGCAGCGCGAGGTGCTCGGCGCCGAGGACGACCCGGAGTCGCTGGCGGCCCGCCAGGTCGCCTACTGGAAGGCCGCCCTGGACGGGCTCCCGGACCAGCTCGAGCTGCCCGCGGACCGCCCGCGCCCGCCCGCGCAGTCCTTCCACGGCAAGGCGATCCGCTTCGAGATCACCCCCGAGCGGCACCAGGCGCTGGCCGATCTGGCGCGGGCCAACCAGTCCTCGCTGTTCATGGTCGTGCACGCCGCGCTCGCGGTGCTGCTGGCCCGGCTCTCCGGCACCGACGACATCGCGGTCGGCACCCCGATCGCGGGCCGCGGCGAGCGCGAACTCGACGACCTGATCGGCATGTTCGTCAACACCCTCGTGTTCCGCACCAGGGTGCGCTCCGAGGCGGGCTTCGCCGACCTGCTCGCCGAGGTGCGCGAGCGCGACCTCGAGGCCTTCGCCAATGCCGACGTCCCGTTCGAGCGGCTGGTCGAGGTGCTCAACCCGGAGCGCTCCACCGCCCGCAACCCGCTCTTCCAGGTCGGGCTCTCGTTCCAGAACCTGGCCGAGACCACCATCACCCTGCCTGGGCTGACGGTGAGCGCGGTCGACTTCGACTCCCAGCTGGCCAAGACCGACCTGCACGTCACGCTCTACGACCGGTACGCCGAGGACGGCACCCCCGCCGAGATCATCACCGAGTTCGGCTACGCCACCGACCTCTTCGACGAGGCCACGGTGCAGGGCTTCGCCGACCGGTTCCTCCGGGTGCTGGACGCCGTTGTCGCCGACCCGGCGGTCGCGGTCGGCGAGATCGAGCTGCTCGCGGGCGACGAGCGCACCCGCATCCTGGACACCTGGAACGACACCGCGCACCCGGTGGACACCGAGGCCACCCTGGTCTCGCTGCTCGACGCCACCGTCGAGGCGCAGCGCGACCGCATCGCGCTGGTCGCCCCCGACGGCGAGCTGAGCTACGCCGAGCTCGGCGTCCGGGTGAACCGGCTGGCGCGCTACCTGATCGAGCGCGGGGTCGGCCCGGAGGACCGGGTGGCGCTCGCCATCCGGCGCTCCGCCGACCTGGTGATCGCCATGTACGCGGTCACGGTCGCCGGTGCGGCCTACGTTCCGGTCGACCCGGACCAGCCCGCCGAGCGGGTCGAGTACATCCTCGGCACCGCCGCCCCGGCCTGCGTGCTCACCACGGCCGGGGACGGCTTCGAGACCGCGGCGGCCGAGGTCGTCGCGCTGGACGAGCTGGACCTGGCCGGGCTGGACGGCGCGCCGGTGCGCCCCGGCGAGCGCCGCACCGCGCTCACCCCGGCGAACACCGCGTACGTCATCTTCACCTCCGGCTCCACCGGCCAGCCCAAGGGCGTCGCGGTGCCGCACGGCGCCATCGCCAACCAGCTGCAGTGGAAGACCGCCGAGTACGGCCTCGGCGCCGACGACGCGGTGCTGCTCAAGACCGCGGCCACCTTCGACCTCTCGGTGTGGGAGTTCTGGTCCGCCGCGGCGTCCGGCGGCAGGCTGGTCATCGCCACCGCCGACGGCCACCGCGACCCGGCCTACCTGCACGCGCTCATGGCCGAGACCGGCGTGACCACGCTGCACGTGGTGCCGTCCATGCTGGACGCGCTGCTCACCGAGGGCGCGCTGCCGGGTTCGCTGCGCCGGGTGCTCGCCATCGGCGAGGCGCTGCCCGCGGCGACCGCGCAGAAGTTCCGGCGCGGCGACGCGGCCGGGCTGTTCAACCTGTACGGCCCGACCGAGGCGGCGGTGTCGATCACCGCGCACGAGGTCACCGCGGGCGACATCGTCTCGGTGCCGATCGGCACCCCGGAGTGGAACTCCCGGGTCTACGTGCTGGACGCGCGGCTGCGGCCGGTTCCGGTCGGGGTCTCCGGCGAGCTCTACCTGGCCGGTGCGCAGCTGGCCCGCGGCTACTTCGCGCGGCCGGAGCTGACCGCGGACCGCTTCGTGGCCAGCCCGTTCGAGCCCGGCGCCAGGATGTACCGCACCGGCGACCTGGTCGCCTGGAACGCGGGCGGCGAGCTGGAGTACCGGGGCCGCACCGACTTCCAGGTGAAGATCCGCGGCTTCCGCATCGAGCTCGGCGAGATCGAGGCCGCGCTGCTCAGGCAGCCAGGGATCGCCGCCGCCGCGGTGCTGGCTCGGACCGATCCCGGCCTCGGCGACCGGCTGGTGGCCTACGTGGTGCCGACGGGCGAACTCGACAAGCGCGAGCTGGCGGCTGCGCTGGCGGGCGAGCTGCCCTCGTACATGGTGCCGAGCGCCTTCGTCGAGCTGGCGGCGCTGCCGCTGAACGCCAACGGCAAGCTGGACCGGAACGCGCTGCCGGAGCCGGAGTTCGAGAAGGCCGTCTTCCGTGCCCCGTCGACCCCGGCCGAGAAGCTGGTGGCGCGGGTCTTCGCCGACGTGCTCGGGGCCGAGCAGATCGGCGCGGACGACGATTTCTTCGCGCTCGGCGGCAACAGCATCCTCTCCATCCAGCTGGTCTCGCGGGCGAAGACGCTCGGCGCGGTCTTCTCCGTGCGCGACGTCTTCGACCAGCGCAGCGTGGCCGGGCTGGCCGCGGTCGCCGGTGCGGTGCGCGGCGGGCCGTCGCTGGCCGAGCTGGCAGGCGGCGGGGTCGGCGAGGTCGCGCTGCCCGCCGCGCTCGCCGCGCTGGACGGCGCCGACGCGGTCGCGCTGCGGTTGCCCGCCGACACCGGTGAGCAGGAGCTGCGGGCGGCGCTCGCGGCCCTGCTCGACCGGCACGACGCGCTGCGGCTGCGGCGCACCGACGCGGTGCTGGAGCTGCGCGAACGCGGTGCGGTCGACGTCGACGACGTACTGCGCGTCGAGCGTGTCGCGGATGAAGCGAGTGCCGCCCGAGCCACCGCGGCCGAGGTGGAGACCACCAGGGCCGATGCGGCATCGAACGCGGTGCCTGAGCTGGACGCCGCACTGGCGCGCGCGCTGGCGACCGAGGCGGCCGCGCTCGACCCGGCCGCCGGGGTCGTGTTCCGCGCGGTGCGGCTCGCGGCCGACGGCGGCGCGGACGTACTGCTGCTGGTCGCGCACCGGCTCGCGGTCGACCCCGCCTCCTGGCGGATCATCACCGGCGACCTCTCCCGCGCGCTGGCCCAGGCAGGCGCGGGCGAGTCGATCGAGCTGCCTGAGGTCGGCACCTCGGTGCGCCGCTGGCTGCACGAGGTCGCGCAGGATCGCGAGACCGTCGCCCCCGCGGCCGAGGTCGACGTCGTCGGTGCCGCGCCCGTGCGGCACGTGCGGACCGTCCTCTCGGCGGCCGACAGCGACGCGGTGCTCCGCGTCGTCCCCGGCCTCTACCACGGCGTCCCCACCGACGCCCTGCTCACCGCGCTGGCGCTCGCCACCGCGCGCTGGACCGGGAACCCCGCCACCACCGTGCGCTACGTGAACGACCTGCGCCCGGTCGCGGCCGTTCGCGGCGCCGAACTCTCCCGCACCGTCGGCGACTTCACCGTCACGCACCCCCTTCGACTCGACCTCGGCACCGCCGGGATCGGCGAGGGGCAGGCGCTCAAGCTGGTCAAGGAGCAGGTGCTCGCGGTGCCGGAGCGCGGGTACCCGTCGCTCTTCGCCGCAGGCGAGCCGAGCGGGATCACCTTCCGCTTCACCGGCGCCCCGGTCGAGGGCTTCGCCGCCTACCGGCTGCCCACCGTGCCCCCCGCTGTCGCGGGGAGCAATGTGGCCGCCGGGGTCGGCGCGGCAAGCGCCGCCGCAGGCGATGCGGCCTCGGAGGTCGGCGCGGCAAGCGCCGCAGGCGACGCGGTGGCCTCGGTCGCCGGCGTGGCAGGCACCGCCGGAATCGAGGTGCTGGCCTCGGTCACCGCCACCGGTGAGCTGGTCACCGACTTCACCGGCCCCGCCGAGCGGCTGGACGAGCTCGCCGAGCTCTGGACTTTGGCGCTCACCGGGCTCGCCGAGCACGCGGGTGCCAAGGACGCGGGCGGCTACACCCCGTCCGACATGCCGCTGGTCCGGGTCCGCCAGGGCGACCTGGAGGAGTGGGAGCGCGGCTACCCCGGCCTCACCGAGGTCTGGCCGCTCACCCCGCTGCAGTCCGGGCTGCTGTTCCACGCCCTCATGACCACCGCAGGCACCGACATCTACGTCATGCAGGCCAAGGTCGACCTGCTCGGCACGGTGGACGCGGACCGGCTGCACACCGCGGCCCAGGGCATCCTGGACCGCTACCCGAACCTGCGGGCCGGCTTCGTCACCGACTCCGACGGCCAGGCCGTCCAAGTCGTGCCGGAGCGGGCCGAGGTCCCGTGGCGCGAGGTCGACCTCACCGACCGCGACGATCCCGCCGCCGCGCTGCGCGAACTGCTCGCCGCCGACCAGGCCGACCGGTTCGACATGGCGGCCCCGCCGCTGGTCCGGTTCACCCTCTACCGCACCGCCGCCGAGCAGTACCACCTCTCGATCACCACGCACCACGTGCTGATCGACGGCTGGTCCATGCCGCTGCTCATGCAGGACCTGCTGGTGCTGTACGCGGTGCACGGCAACCGCTCCCAGCTGCCCGCCGTCACCCCGTACCGGGACTTCCTCGGCTGGCTCGGCGAGCGCGACCTGAACGCCTCGCTGCGCACCTGGGCCGAGGCGCTGGACGGCGCGGGCGAACCCACCGAGCTGGCCTCGCCCGCCCGCGGCCAGGAGCGGTACGAGACCGGCAAGCTGATCACCTCGATCGACCCGGAGCGGGCCCGCAGGCTCACCAAGCACTGCGCCGAGCTCGGCATCACGGTGAACACGCTGGTCCAGGCGGCGTGGGGCATCCTGCTCGGGCGGCTCACCGGCCGCACCGACGTGGTGTTCGGCGCCACCGTCTCCGGCCGCCCCGCCGAGCTGCCCGGCGTGGAGTCCATGGTCGGGCTCTTCATCAACACCCTGCCGGTGCGGGTGCGGATCGACGACCACTCACCCGTCGCCGACCAGCTGGTGCGGCTGCAGCGCGAGCAGGCCGACCTGCTCGACCACCACTACGTCGGGCTCGCCGAGATCCAGCGGACGGCGGGCGCGGGCTCGCTCTTCGACACCCTGCTGGTCTTCGAGTCGTACCCGATCGACCGGGAGGCCATCGCCGCCGCCAGCTCCATCGACGGCATGTCGGTGAACGGCGTCGGCGTGCTCAGCAACACGCACTACCCGATGACGCTGCAGGTCACCGCCGAGTCGACCATCGTGTTCGACTTCGAGTACCTCACCACCCGGTTCACCGACGAGGAGGTGCGCACCCTCTCCGCCCGGCTCATGCGGGTGCTGGAGGGGCTGCTCGGCGACCCGAACGGGCTGGTCGGCGACATCGACATCCTGGACGCCGAGGAGCGCGGCAGGCTGCTCGCCGAGTCCGGGGTGGTCGCCGCCGCGCCCGAGCCGGTGAACCGGGTCGGGGCGCGCACGGTGTCGAAGGTGCTCGGCGAGGTGGTCGAGGCCGACCCGGAGGCGCCCGCGCTGCTCGCAGGCGAGGACGAGTTGCCGTACCACGTGCTCGACCGCCGCTCCTCGCAGCTGGCCCGGGTGCTGATCGGCCGCGGGATCGGCCCGGACGACGTGGTCGCCGTCGCGCTGCCGCGCTCCGTGGAGTCGGTCGTCGCGATCTGGGCGGTGCAGAAGGCAGGCGCCGCCGTGCTCCTCGATGCCACCGCTGGTGCCCGCTACGGCATCGGCTCCGGCACCGGTGACCTCGAGTGGATCGACCCGGCCGACGACGCGGTCCGCTCGGCCATCGCCGGAGCGCCCGCACACCCGGTCTCCTACGCCGACCGGGTGCGCCCGCTCGGCGAGGAGAACCCGGCCTTCGTCCTCGCCGACGGCACGGTCTACAGCCAGGTGGCCGCGCTCGACCTCGCGCTCCGGGCGCGCGACGAGCACGGCGTCGACTACGAGTCGACGACCTTCACCACCGCCGGTGCCGGGCTGGTCGCGGTCGTCGAGTTCCTCGCCGCCGCCACGGCGGGCGCGCTCTCGGTGCTGCCCACCGGTTCGGTCGAGGACGACCTCGCCGACGGTGAGGTGTCGCACTGGTTCGTCGCCGCAGGCGACGATACGTCCGCGGCCGGTGACGAGGTCACCATCGTCACGGTGGAGTGAGTTCCGCCGCGGCCCCGCCTCGTGCGGGGCCGTGGCGTCACGTCCGCCCGGCTACAGCTTCGTACGGGCGGCGGGCGGGTCCACCGGCACCCGACGCGGCCGGTCCGACCCGGGCCACACATACGGCAGATCGTCCGGCACCTCCGGGAAGTGCACCCGGTAGAACTCCGGGTCCTTGTGCACCAGCGCCGCCTGATGACTCCGATGGAACGCCGCGTCCCCCAACCACGGCGGCAACTCCCCCGCCCGCTCCAACTCCACCTGCGTACGCGGCGCCCCGATCCCCGTCCCCGCGGCGAGATCCTGCACCATCGTCGCCGCACAACTGTCCGCATGCCCCAACCCGACCCACACCGCGCACACATCCAGCCCGTACCGGACCAACGCCTCCTCGTACCCCGCCCACATCGCCGCCGCCGGATGATGCCGCCACCCGTACCCCGGCACCGTCAACGCCCGCACCACCTGAATCCCCTCCACCCGCTGCTTCCCCAGCCGCTTCACATCCAGCACGCGAGCGGTCGCGGTGAAATCGGGGTAGGGCAGGAACGTCTGCACCCCCAGCACCTACCCGTTCTCCGTACGCTCACTCGCACCATGGCCCGCCGCTCCGCTGCGACATCGACGGCACCTTCGTCCCCTCCGGCCGCTCGTGATCATCGGTGGGGCCGCCACCCGGTTGTATAGCCCTCTCGCGCATTCGAAGTCGCTCCGCTTCCATGCTGGTGGCGCCGCCCCGGGGCACAGCAGCCGATCAGCTCGCCGCCAAGCGCTGCCCCGCCAGCTGATTGAGCGACACGTTCATCTCGGCCGCCTCCCGCACCAGCCGAGCGTGCAACTCCGCCGAGACGCGCACCATGAACTTCCCGCTGTACTTCCGCTCCGCCAACGGCTGGGGGACCGGTTCACCGCTCTCCGCGAGGTCCGCGACCGTATCGAGCACCAGATCGCGGATACCTACGATCGCCTCCTCCTGCGTGGCGGCGAGCCATGAGAGCGAGGGCAGCTCCGCACACAGGCCGACGAACTCGGCGTCCTCGGCAGACCACAGCACACGGTACGCGTAGTGGGTGTGGTCGGGCAGCTCAGCCATGTCGGTCCCGTCTTCCAATCCAGCCGCAATGGTCGGTGGTATCGCGCGCGATACTAGCGAGCGGGTGGGGATATTCCATGGTGCCGCAGCGCCACGTCCGGATGCGCCCGAGTCCGCGACTTCCACGCATTCGCCCCGTACGTGTCGAAGATCGGATTCTCCGGGTCGGCTTCTACTCCGCGGGAGTGCGCGGCGAGCTCGGGCGGGAGCGTGATCACCGGGATGCGGGCGTCGAGGGCGGGGTTGAGGAAGTAGGGGATGGAGATGCGGTCGGTGCCGGGCGCGGGGGCGAGCACGCGGTGGCGGGTGGCGCGGAGATAACCGCCGGTGGCGACTTCGAGCAGTTCGCCGATATTGACGATGAAGGCGCCGGGTAGCGGCTCGGCGTCGATCCAGCCCCCGTCCTCGCCCTCGACCTGCAGCCCGCGCGACCCCGGCTCGACGAGCAGGAGCGTGAGCACACCGGAGTCCTTGTGCGCGCCGACCCCCTGGGCGGTGTCCGCACTGCCGGGGTAGCGAACCACCTTGATCAACGTGGCGGGATCACGGGCGAACGCGGCATCGAAGTGCGATTCGGCGGCACCGAGCGACACCGACCAGTGCCGCAGCAACCGCAGCCCGACCTCGGCGAGCAGCGCGTCCCACCGCTCGAAGGCAGGCCGGAAGCCGGGCAGCGCGGACGGCCACAGATTCGGCCCCTGCAACCGCAGATACCCCTCGGCACCGGGGATCACCGCCCGCTCGGGACCGATATCGACCTGCTCCCGCCAGTCCACCGCACCATTGGTGAGCTCACCCCCGAGCCGCGAGTACCCGCGGAACTGCGGACTCTCCAACTGACTGATCTTGTCCTTCGCCGCAGCGGGCAGCGCGAAGAACTCCCGGGCCAGCGCCAGAATCCCGCTGATCTCGCGCTCCGGCACCCCGTGCCCGACCAGGTAGAAGAACCCGGCGGAGTGCGCGGCCTCACGCAGGGCGGGCCGCAGCGTGTCCGGGTCGGCGGCGAGATCCAGCACGGGAAGCATCACTCCACGGTGCCAACGACCCGCGCCGAAGACCAACCCCTCGGCTCGACTCGAGCGAAATCAGGCCGGGCTGAGCAGCACGACCGGAATCCGCCGCTGCGTCCAGGACTGGTAGGTGTCGAAGTCCGCGTACGCCTCGACCAATCGCGGCCACAGCCGCTCCCGCTCCGCGTCGTCGGCGGCCCGCGCCACCACGGCCTTGCGCTCCGCGCCGATCTGCACGTGCGCCTCCGGGTGCGCGAGCAGGTTCAGGTACCACTGCGGGTGATCCGCCTTGCCGCCCTGCGACCCGACCACCACGATGTCGGCACCGTCGGTGATGTAGAGCAGCGGCGCGGTGAAGGTCTTGCCCGACTTCCGCCCGCGGTGCTCGAGCAGCAGCGTCGGCACCGGCTTGCGGAAACCGGCCCCGACCCGCCAGGTGCCGCCGACCTTGCCGTTGGTGCGGCGGTAGATCCAGGTGTTGGCCCGCGATCCGTACTTCATGATCTTCGCGACCAGGGCGGAGTCGAGCTGGCGGGGCTTGTCCATGAACGTCCTTCTCAGCGCAGGATGAGCTTGGCGGAGCGCTCGATGCGCTCGGCGATCTCGGAATACGATTCGTACCCCATCCCGGCGCGGACCAGGGCACCGGCGTAGAGCAGCTCCAGCGACTCCACGATCTCGGAGTCCGCGTTCGGGCCGAGCGCGCCGGTGAGCCGGTTGCGGATCTCGACCCCGATGCGCAGCCGCAGGTGCTGCACATCCGGGTCGCGCCCCAGCAGCGCGCTGGTGACCGCGCCGGAGAATTCCGGCTCGTCCGCGACCAGCAGCGCGATATTGCGGAGTTCCGCGAGCACCCGCACCTCGGGGTCCGGGTCGTCGCTCACCGGCGAGGGCGAGGTGCGCAGGCGGCGCCAGAATATCTCCGCGACCAGGTGCTCCTTGGAGGAGAAATAGGTGTAGGCGGTGGCCGTCCCCACCCCGGCGCCTGCCGCTACCATACGGATGGTCATCCCGGCGAAACCCTCGCGCGCGAGTACCGTCATGGCCGATGTCGTGAGCTTCTCGACCGTTTCGGCTTGCTTCCCGGTGAGGCGCCTGCGGGTCGCTTCGAGGATTTTGGAATCGCCATCGGACATGTGTCTGGATGATACTCTGAACACCGGGTGGGATCAACTCGCCCGAACGGCGTCACCGCAGGTCAACGAGTGGAGAGACAGGTCACAATGGCACCGGTCAACACCCTGGGAGTAGCAACGACCGAGGAGTTGTTCGCTTTCGCCGAGAAGGTTCCCGGCTTTCTTCCGGAAGACGAGGGGCAGGCGCTCTTCGCCGCCGCGAAACAATTCGCCGCGGGTGCCGTGATGGTGGAGATCGGAACCTATTGCGGAAAGTCCGCAATTCTGCTCGGTGCCGCCGCGCGGGAAATCGACGCGGTGCTCTACACCATCGATCACCACCAGGGTTCCGAGGAGCACCAGCCCGGCTGGGAATATCATGACAGCTCGCTGGTCGACCCCGAGACCGGCCGATTCGACACATTGCCGACCTTCCGCCGGGCCGTGGTGAAGGCCGGCCTCACCGACCGGGTCCTCGCCATCGTCGGCGATTCACCCACCGTCGCCGCCACCTGGCGCACCCCCATCGCCTTCCTCTTCATCGACGGGGGCCACTCCACCGAGGCGGCGCACCGTGACTACGAAGGCTGGGCGCCGTGGGTCGCCGAGGGCGGGGTGCTTGCCATCCACGATGTCTTCCCCGACCCGGCCGACGGCGGGCGGCCGCCGTACGAGATCTACTGCCGGGCGCTGGAGAGCGGGGAGTTCCGGGAGGTCGCGCACACCGGTTCGCTGCGCATCCTGCAGCGGATAGCGCCTACCGCGCGCTGACCGGGGCGTAGTCGGGCAGCTCGACGCCGTTGATCGCGCGGTCGATCAGGTCGAAATCGAAGTCCGGTTGCGGCGGGGGCGGGACGTCCTTGCTGCGCGCGTGCAGTCGGCCCATTCCCTGATTGGCCTCGACGAACGGCCGCATCCGCTGCTCGTAGGCTGCGAACCCGGCATCCGGGTCCCAGTCGGCTGCGGCCAGCTCGCCTGCGAGTAGGTACGCGCCGACCAGGGCCAGTCCGGTGCCCTGCCCGGAGAGCGGCGACGAGCTGAACGCCGCATCCCCGAGCAGCCCGACCCGCCCGCTCGACCAGCGCTCCATCTTCACCTGGGCGACCTGGTCCAGGTAGAAGTCCGGCGCGTCGTCGAGGTGCGCGAGGATTCGCTGCGTCTCCCAGCCGAACCCGGCCATCCGCCCCCGCAGCAGCCGCTTCTGCGCCTCGATATCGCGGTGGTCGACCTCGAGACCGGGCGCGGCGAAGGCGAAGATCGCCATGGCCTGGGTGGCGTCGCGGATGGGCCGCAGCCCGGCTGAGCGCCCCGGCTCCTGGTGGTCCAGCAGCCAGCGGTCCAGCCCGAACTCGTTGGGCACGGTGTAGAAGGCGAGCATGTGCCCGAGGCGGTGGACGAAGGGCTCGTGCGGGCCGAAGACCAGGGCGCGCAGCGACGAGTGCAGCCCGTCCGCGCCGATCACCAGCTCGAAGCGGCGCCTCTCGCCGCTCGCGAAAGTCACATCGACCCCATCGGGGTCCTGGGTGAGTTCCGCGATCCGATCGTCGAAGCGGTACTCGACATCGGCGCGGGTGGCGTCGTAGAGCACCCGGGCGAGGTCCCCGCGCAGGATCTCGATCTCCGAGATGTACCCGTCCTCGGCACTGAAGGTCTCCAGGACGTTCCCGTCCGCGTCCACGGTGTGCGCACCCGCCGTCTCGGTCCGCGCCGCCCGCACCGCCGCGTCCAGCCCCATCCGCCGGATGACCTCCTTCGTCACCCCGCGCGCATCGACCGCCTGCCCACCGGGCCGCAGCTCGGGCGCCCGCTCCACCACGGTGACCTCGGCACCCCACCGGTGCAGCCACAGCGCCAATGCAGGCCCCGCGATACTCGCTCCCGCGATCAAGACCCTGGTCATCCCCGTACCTCCTACGCTGTGCGGCTGGTTTCGGGGATATCGACGGCCGACGCGCGCCGAATTCATCGGCCGGTGCTTCTCGACTTCACCCACACGGCGTTTCGAGAGCGCCGAGGAACAGTTCGACCGCCTTCATGAGGTCCGGCGGGACACCGCGGCGATGAGTCGCCGTTCGGGGGTCATGATCGTGCGCAGGACGGGATCGGTGATGAGCACGGTCGGCACGATCCGCAGCGGTGACTCCGGGCGCCAGGCAGGCAGGGCGCGACGCAGGACATTCCAGGCGTCGTCGGCGAATCCGAGTTCGACGAGTTCTCTCGCGACCGCACAGACCCGGTCGAACGGTGCGGGATCGGGCAGCGGCTCGATGACGAGACTCGCGGCGAATCTCTCCCAGGCGGCGTCGTACCGCTCACCATTACCGGCGGGTCGCCCGGGTATGGCAGCGTTTCTGGAGAGTGTGCGCGCGAAGGAGACGGTGGGACGGGTCGTCCCGGGCAGTGCGACGGCCAGATACATCGGGATGAGGTCACCCCGCAGATGGGCGTCGTCGATGGCCGACATGATGTGCTTGTTGGCGAGCACGTCGTTGCGCAGCAGGGACTCGTGCCAGGTGTCGGGCACGGTGAACAACCGCAGTTGCGCGCGCAGGTAGCCGGCCACCGCGGAGCCGGCATCGAAGGCTCGGGACAGCATTTCGTCCGCCGCGGCCACATCGCCGACCGCGGCCCGGTGGCGCCCCTCGGTGAGTAGGTCGTCGGCGTTTGCGAGGCGAGCAGGACGACCCTCCTGGGCGCGAAAATCCGTGAGCATTCGGCGCTCCGCGGCCAGCAGGGCAGCGAAGCTGTCGTAGCGTTCCGGCAGCTCGCCGTCGGCGGGATGCCAGGTATAGGCCGCCCATTCCCCGTCGACCGCGTCGTCGGAATCGAGGAACCAGTAATCGCCGTCCTCGCCGCCACCGATCCGCAACGCGCGCACCAGCAGAGCGGCCAATTCCTCGTGGTCCCCGAATGCTTCGACCAGCTCGGGTTCGGCCTCCCGCAGCGGGCACAGCTCCGCCGCGGGCAGGACGCGTTCCCCCAGTGGTCCGGCTTCGAGCAGGCCATCGCTGGCCAGGTAGAAGGAACGCAACGTCGGGGGCAGCTCTGTGCCGAGGCGGGCTTCGAGTTGTTCGAGGGTGGTGGTGTCGGCCGGAGGCCGGGTGAGACCGGTCGGCGTGAGTGTTACGCCGTCGAGGGCGTCCTCGTCCGCGGTCCGCAGCCACTGTTCGCTGTAGGTGTCGACCCAACGCCGCCATTGGCGTGCGGTCTTCGGGAGTGGAGTGGCAGCCGTGCGGTTTGTCACCGGAGCCGGAGGCGCCACCCTGGTCCGCTCCAACACGAGGAATCCACGCAGGGTGACCGGAGGCCTGCCCGGGCGGCGATACCAGCCGAGCAGCGACGGCGGCGGCTCGGGGCCCTCGGCGGTGCGCAGCCGGAGACCGCCCAATTGCAGGTGCGGTGATCCGGCGTTGCCGAGGATCCGCAGCCGGAGCTGTCGGCAGGCGCCCGGGTGCTGGACCGTGAACGCTCGCGAGGTCAGCCGACCGGTGAACCGCTCGCCGTGGCGTCGATCGAGTACCAGCCACTCGTGGCCGCAGAAGCCGAGCAGTTCCCAGTCCCGTGGATCGCGGTCCGGCGCGTCGTCGGCGCTGTCGAGTTCGTAGCCGACGATCGTGCGCTCGGCGTTCATGGTCAGCACCAGTTCGGCACGGGGTACCGGCGCGAACCATTTCGTGGCGGCCGAGCCGTCGAGCAGATTGCTCGCGATCTCGATCCCGTCCGGATGCTCGGCCTCGGCCTGGATGTCCACCACGGTCGCGGTATGACCGTCCTGGAGGGTGGGCTCGAAGACGATGTGCCCACTGTGTCCGTCGTGGGTGCGCCACGACAGCCCAACGGGCAGGCGGCCCGTTGTCCCCCGCCAATACAGAGCCAGCGGATTCTGCGGGTGCTGGGGCACCCCGTGTGTGTCGTCGCCCTCGAACAGCAGATAGACCGCCGGGTCCGGGTCGGGTTCGGATGTCTCCGATAACGGTTCACCGCTCAGTTCCCACCTCTGCCCGTCGGGAGCTCGGTGTACGCCCACCAGATCGGGCAGTGTCAGCGATGTTTCGTTGCCGTTGCCGGTGCGCCAATGGATTTCCGACAACTCGGCAACGACACCGCCACGCTCGAGCCGCACCGCCAGATCTCCCGCAACGTACCAGCCTTCGCTGGATTTCTGCGGACGCCGGAACAACCGATACCGCGGGACAACGGAACTCATTCGCACTTCCTATCGCCGACCTTCGCGCGAACCTCGTCGCGCGACCCACTGACTACCTTGCGCGGTCTCTGCTCGAAACCGAGTCTTGCCCGTCTGCACACCGCTATCTACTGGAGAGGGTGATCGCCGCATGTTCGAGGTCGAGCGGTAACGCGAACTGTCGGGTGCCGCTGAATTTCAGCCCTCCCCGCACGCGAATCTCATCTCCAGGACTATTTTCTCGCCTCGCGTCACCTCGTCGCGCTGAGCATCGGATAGCCCATCGATTCCGCGTAGTGCTGCTCCGCCCGCAACCTTATCGACGCTGACGAAACAGCCGTCAGGGTAATCTCCATGTACGAGCCACGTCATGCCGCGAGCCGGGTTGGACTTGTTCTTTTCGGTGAAGACTGCTCCAGGTGCGCTGATGTGCGCCTGGGGACGATCGATGACGGGACCGAGGAAGACCTTTGTCACCTGGAAGCTTCCGAGGTTCGCCTTGGTCAGGGATATCTCGTCGAAGCCGGACACGTCGGTTGCGGTGGCATGTCGCATCTCGGCGGGCGGGTCCACCCTGATGCGAATCTGGTTCCAGGCGATGAGACCGCCCCCGATCAACGGGGAGATTCCGACCAGAACGAGAAATCCGATCAGTACGTACCGCAGTGTATTTCGCGCCCCGGCAGCTATCGGCATGTGTAGGCTCCGTCTATGATTTCGGAAGCTTCCGCGTAAGAAGTGTCGTTCATAGTGAGGTACTGTTTTACCTGCGGTCCGAGGTCGCCTCGTTCGAAATAATCCCGCATGCTCAACTCGGAATTATAGCCTGCGGCCATGAACTCGTTCATGCTGTACTTCTCGGGAAGTTCGCTCGGAGCCAGAGGACTGTACTGATCCTGAATTCTTTTCAATGTGTAGGTTGCCGACATGATCGCGAATGAATCATCGTACTGTACGCGCTCCCACGCTCTTTGATGTTGGTCAAGCCGAGAGAGACATGCCCATATCGGTTGGGCTGGTGGCCTCGCGGATCGGATTGAGGATCTCCCGGATCGCATCCCAGTACCCGCTCCCGATCTGCTCGAGCTGGGTATCTGCCCGGTCCCCGCCCTCGTTGAACACGACGGCGAGCACTTGTTTGGGGTCGACTCCGGCTTCGTTGCCGTAGCGAACAGCGTCGTCGATCCATCCGCGCACAATGTCGTTGGCTCCGTGGTAGTCGCGCAGGCCCTCTCGTGCGGGTGGAGAAGGCGCGGACGACCTATCGGCATCCTGATGCCGACGACACGGTTGTGAGTATCGACGTGGTGAACAGAGTCGGCCTGAACGTCCGGTTCGACCGAACCCTCCGGTTCTCATCGCTAGAACCCGCCCCGCGAGGGCTGGGGCGTTTGCGCTCGGTGGCCGAATGCCGCGCGATCTGCCGTGGCGTGCCACCTCGCCGGGCCGGAGTGGATGCCATTTCCGGGCGTATCGCCGCCGGTCGTGGCTGGTACCGTTGGTTCGGTGAGCGCTACCGGGGGGACGCTGTCCGTCGACACCTCTGCTGTTCGAGTCCTGTCATGAGTGAGCGGTTCTCGGTGAATCTGGAGGAGATCGACAATATCGTCAGCCGGATCTCCGGGCTGGCGAGCTTCGTCGCCGATCACCTCGACGAGGTCGATGCCAAGGTCGCCGGTTTGGTCGGCACCGGCTGGGAAGGCGTGGCCGCACAGGCATACTCCACGGCGCACCGGGAGTGGCTGACCGGTGCCCGGGAGTTCACCGAGGGCCTGCGCACGATGAGCGACGCCGCGAAGAAGGCGCACGGCCGCTACAGCGCGGCGGCCGAGGTCAACAGGCAGATGATCCAAGGCGGGTAGCGATGACCTGGATCATCGACACCGGCATGTACCTCGACGCGTCGCAGAAGTGCCGGCAACTCGCCTCCGACATCAACCTCGCGCTGGCACCGCTGCACCGCACGCTGGTGAGCGACTGCGCGGGTATGGCAGGCGACCACGAGAAATCCGCGGCCTGGACCGCCGGCTACGATCAGCACGCCCGTGACATCGTCACCCTGAGCGCGGCTCTGTGCAACGCGCTGCAGCGCTTCGGCGATTTCCTGGCCGCCGCCGGATACAACTGGTGGCACTCCGACAGCACCCACGCCACCGGCGCCGCGCCCCCGCGCCCGACCACCTCCGAACCGTTCTACGACTCCGGGATGCAGCTGCCTGCCAGCGCCAGAGGCGACAATGGCGCCGGGATCGACACCTCGATCACCGGTCTCATGGAACAGGTCGGCCGTATCCCGAACGGGGATGTCACCAAACTCGGAATCGCGAAGGACGCGTGGAAAGCGTTCGCGGACAACAGCTCGATCACCGGCGCCGCCGATCGCATCGACGGTGTCACCGCTAAATTCACCGGCGGCTCCGACCCGCTCGTGGTCGACATCGAAGAGAAGCTGACGACGCTGCGGAACGCAGCACAGCTGGTGGCCGAGGCCGCTGCCGGACTGGCCGTCCCGGTCGCCGACCACCACGAGGCACTCGGCACGATGCGCGAGGAGATCAATGCCGCGGTGGCGTCGGCTGCTGGGGAGATCGCCGCGGCGATCGTCATCACCGCGGCCGTTGTCGGCGTCGTGGCGTTCCTGTCCGCGGGGACAGCGGCCGTGCCCGCTGCCGCGGGCGGCGTCGCGGTCACCGCGGAGATCGTCGCCTCCACCGCCACCATCATCCGTACCACCGTCTCGGTCAGCCGCCTGCTCGTCCTGTTCGGCGCGGTGACCGCCGTGGGCAGCGCGGCCGGGGTCTTCACCGCGATTCCGGACCTCACCCAGCACGGGATCAACTCAGCACTAGCGGCCATCGCTGCCATGACGATCAAGACCGTAGATGGCGAGGACGGATCGAACTCGGCGGCCAATGCGAGCAACACGCCCGGCACCACCGAGTATCAGAAGCGTGTCGAGGAGTTGGCTGCCGATCCCGCCAAGAACGGTAAGGTGAACGGTCAGTCGAGAAGGGAAGCCGAGGTCGGGCTCAGGCATGAGAACACCGGAGTCGTCGGCCCACTGGAGCGGGCACCCTTGGGGCCGAATCGCGAGGATCAGGGAGAATTCGTCGATACCCGCTCAGGCCAGTACTGGGATGTGAAGAGTTCTCCTGACACGATCCCCGACTATCGTGAGAAGGGTGTCCCAGGAACTCCAATCCCTGCCCAGAGTGATGAGAAATTCGTTGAGATGATCGAGGAATCTCTTATTGACGGACAGAATGTCATGATCGATGAAAGTGGAATGACGGCCGAGCGCAAAGCGCATCTTCAAGAGTTGGTTGAAAATCACCCCGAGTGGCGTGGAAAGGTGCTTTGGTAGGTATGGACGCAGCTGGTGGACATACGCCATTCGACGTGGTTCGCTGGCCGGACGATCCGGCCGCGCACCGCGCCCTCGACGACTATATCCGGCATGTTTCCGCCGACCCGGATGCGGAGCGGACTGCTGAACTCCTCTTGTCGGGGCGTGGACTGAATTTCACAGGTGCAGATTTGTCTGGTCTGGATCTGCTCGGTGCGGAGTTGAGCGAGGCCGACCTGACCGACGTCCGGCTGGTTGGCGTGGATCTGTACCTTGCGTGGCTCGGCTCGGCGGAGTTGTCGGGAGCCGACCTGAGCGACGCCGATCTGCGAAAGGTTCGAGCGCCCCGCTGCCGGGCGCGTCACGTCTCGTTCCGCGGCTCTGACCTGCAGAAGGCTGACTTTTCCGATGCGGATCTCGTCGGTGCTGATTTCAGCGGTGCTCGTCTGCAGCGGGTTTCATTCTCCGGCGCGGATCTCCGGCGAGCTGTGTTCCACGAATCCTGCTTCCGGACGACAAGGTTGTCGAACGCCCGGTTGGCGGGCTGCGACGTCAGCGGAGCAACCGGGTTGGTACTCGGGCCGATCGACATCGGTCTCAACGCACCGCATCTGCTGGATGGGGCCGAACTCGCGGACTGGTTCAGCTCCCACGGCGCCCCGCAGGTCGACGTGCATATCGGAGTGACGTAGAGGATCTTCCCCGCCTATGGAAATTCTAGGCTTCCACGTCTTCTGTCCTCGGCGAATCATCAGCATGCGGATGCTCCGGAGAGCGGCGTAGTACCGGCGGTCACCGCTGTCCGCCTGGCAAAGAACGCTCCGATGCCATCGTGCCCCCTTGCCCGCATCTACCCGTTGAGCGCAGGAGGGGGTGGCCCACCGGAGCGATTGGTGATGTGTTGTCGGGCGGTGCCTGTGTCACCTGGAGGTGACGGGTACCGCGTCCGGCAGCAGATCGCGGAAGATGCCGTTGGCGGGGGTCGCTCGAGAAAGCGCATCAGCCGCGAGCACGACAGCGGCGCCGGTCCAGGTGGTGCGCTCCTCGGGCCAGCGCTTCCCGTCGGCGAAGACCAGCCCGGTCCAGTAGGACCCGTCCTGCTCGCGCAGGTGTTGCATGGCGGCGAAGAGCGAACCGGCGCGCGCGTGCTCGCCCATGGCGTCGAGGGCGAGGACGAGTTCGCAGGTCTCGGCGCCGGTGACCCAGGGGCGGTCGGAGACGCAGCGGATGCCGATATTGCCGACCACGAAGCGGGACCAGGAGGCGTCGATCCGCGCGTGCGCGGCTGGGCCGCGCAGGGCGCCGCCGAGGATGGGGTAGTACCAGTCCATGGAGTAGCGGTCCTTGGGCGTGCACGCCTCGGGATCGTCACGCAGGGCGGCACCGAGCCGGTGCCTGGCTGCGGCCCAGGCAGGCTGCGGGTCGCCGAGCCGCTCGGCGAGCGCGAGCCCGCAGCCGAGGCTCTGGTACATGCTGGAGTTGCCGGTGACGAGGGCTTCGTCGGTCCCGAGGGTCCACGGGATCACCCCGCGCGGCAGCTGCAGCCCGACGACGAAGTCGAGCCCGGCGCGCACGCTCGGCCACAGCTCGCGGGCGAACTCCAGATCGCCGCTGCGGAGCAGGTGGTGCCAGACGCCGACGGCCAGGTAGGCGCAGAAGTTCACGTCGATATCGGCGGACTCCACGACCCCGGAGCGGAACTGCCGCGGCCAGGAACCGTCCGCGTTCTGCGTGGACGCCGCCCAGCGATACGCGGCCACCGCCTCGTCGTAGAGCCCGGCCACGGACAGCGCCATGGCCGACTCCACGTGATCCCACGGATCGGTGTGCCCGCCGGTGAACCACGGGATCGCCCCCGTCGACTCCTGCGCGGTGGCGATGGACTCCGCGGTTCGAAGGCACTGCCGCCTGCTGAACACCCCCGCGACGGAGGGAAGTTCAGAGGGCGGCACGCTGCACCGCCGGCTTGACGAAGTACAGGGCCACGCTCTTGCCGATCAGCGGGTCCAGCAGCCGCTCGGCGGTGCGGGTCAGCTTCGGGGCCTGCATCATGTCCCAGACCAGCAGCTTGTGATAGGCGCGAGCCAGCGGGTGCTTGTCGTTGCGCACCCCGACCGCGCACTTGATCCACCAGTACGGCGAGTGCAGCGCGTGCACGTGCGTGTCGCGGACGAACCGCATGCCCAGCTTCGCCACCTTCTCGCGCAGCTCGCTGGCTTTGTAGATGCGGACGTGCCCACCTTCGTTGGCGTGGTACTCGTCGGAGAGCGCCCAGCAGATCCGCTCCGGCAGCCAGCGCGGAACGGTGACCACCAGCTGCCCGCCTGGGCGGAGCACGCGGACCAGCTCGGCGATGGCGGCCTCGTCGGCGGGGACGTGCTCCAGGATCTCCGAGGCGATCACCACGTCGAAGGTGTCGTCGCCGTAGGGGAGGGCCAGTGCGTCGCCCTGGACGGTCTTGGCGGAGGCGCCGGGGGGTGCCTCGCCCGCGGCGGCCATGGCGCCGAACATGGTCTCGACATTGTCGAGCTCGGGGGCGTCCTGGTCGAAGGCGATCACCTCGGCGCCGCGGCGGTAGGCCTCGAAGGAGTGCCTGCCCGCGCCGCAGCCGACGTCGATGACCCGCACTCCCGGCCCGATTCCCACCCGGTCGAAATCAACGGTCAGCACGCGCGCCCTCCTCCTTCTCCGACCCGGCGCGCCGCTCGATCGCGCGCCGGTACACCTCCACCGTCTGGGCCGCCACCGACTCCCAGCTGAACACCGAGACCGCGCGCTCCCGGCAGGCGAGCTGCATGCGGGCGCGGCGGGCGGGGTCGTCGAGCAGCCCGCCGATCACGGTCGCCAGCGCGGCGTCGTCACCGGGGGTGGTGAGCTCGGCGCAGACGCCGGGCTCGCCGACCACCTCGGGCAGCGCGCCCGCCCGGCTCACCACCAGCGGGGTCCCGCTGGCCATGGCCTCGACGGCGGGTAGCGAGAACCCCTCGTACAGCGACGGGATGGCGGCGACCTCGGCGGAGGCGAGCAGCTCGGCCAGCTCCAGGTCGGAGACGCCGGAGTGCACGGTGACGATATCGGTGAGACCCAGCTCGGCGATCAGCTTCTCGGTCGGCCCGTTCGGCTCCAGCTTGGCCACCAGGTGCAGCTCGATCGAGCGCAGCGAGCGCATCCTGGCGCAGGCGCGGAGCAGGTGCGCGACGCCCTTGAGCGGCTTGTCCGCGCTGGCCACCGCGACGATCCGGCCCGGCACCCGCGGCGCGGGGCGCGGGGCGAAGAGCTCGGTGTCGACGCCGAGCGGCACCACGTGCAGCTGCGCGGGGTCGACGCCGAAGTCGGTGGCGATATCGGTCGCCGAGGTGGAGGAGACGGTGACCAGCTCCGGGATCCGGCGCGCCACCCGCTCCTGCATGCCGAGGAAGCCGTACCAGCGGCGCACCAGCGGCTTGCGCCACCACCTGGCGGCGGCCAGGTCGACCGCGCGGTCCCTGGTGATCGGGTGGTGCACGGTGGCGACCACCGGCAGGTGCTTCGCGATGTCGAGCAGCCCGGTGCCGAGGCACTGGTTGTCGTGCACCACGTCGAAGTCGGCGACCCGCTCGCGCAGCAGCCGGGCTGCGCGCAGGCTGAAGGTACGCGGCTCGGGGAAGCCCGCGGTCCACATGGTGGCAACCTCGAGCACGTCGAGCCGGTCCCTGATCTCGCGCGGGTGCGGGGTGCGGAACGGGTCATCGTCGCGGTAGAGGTCGAGGCTGGGGACCTCGGTGAGCCGGACCCGCGGGTCCAGCTCCTCCGGGTACGGCTGCCCGGAGAAGACCTCGACCTCGTGGCCCAGCTCGACCAGCCCGGAGCTGAGCAGCCGGACGTAGACGCCCTGCCCGCCGCAGTGCGTCTTGCTGCGGTAGGAGAGCAGGGCGATCCGCATCAGCGCCCCGCTTCGACGGCGGCGGGCAGCGCGGCGAGCTTGCCCGCGAGTCGCTCCAGGTAGGCCCTGACCTCGGGTTCGGGTTTGTCCGGGAGCCCGTAGAGCACGTCGGTGACGCCTGCGGCGGCCCAGTCGGTGAGCCGGTCGGCGTCCGGCTTGAAGTCCAGCGCGACGACCCGCGGCTTGCCCTCCCGGCCCGCCTCGTCCCAGATCCGGTGCAGCAGCGCCAGCCGGTCGGTCACGTCGGTCTCGCCGGGCGTCGTGATCCAGCCGTCCGCGGACTTGGCGATCCAGCCGAAGGTCTTCTCGGTGCCCGCCGCGCCGATCAGCACCGGCACCTCACGGGCCGGCTTGGGGTAGGCCCAGCTGGGGCCGAAGCTGACGTAGTCGCCCTGGTAGGAGGCCTCCTCCTGGGTCCACAGCGCCCGCATGGCCTCTAGGTACTCGCGGAGCACCGTGCGCCGCTTGCCCGGCGGGACGCCGTGGTCGCTCAGCTCGTCGGTGTTCCAGCCGAAGCCCGCGCCGAGCACCACCCGGCCACCGGAGAGGTGGTCCAGGGTGGCGATGGTCTTGGCGAGGGTGATCGGGTCGTGCTCGACCGGCAGCGCGACCGCGGTAGCCAGCTCGATCCGCGAGGTCACCGCGGCGGCGGTGCCGAGCGCGACCCACGGGTCGAGGGTGCGCATGTAGCGGTCGTCCGGCAGTGACGCGTCACCGGTCTGCGGATGGGCGGCCTCGCGCTTCACCGGGATGTGGGTGTGCTCGGGCACGTAGAAGGAGTGGAAGCCGGTCTCCTCGGCGGCCTTGGCCGCCGCCGCGGGGGTGATACCGCGGTCACTGGTGAACAGCACGATGCCGAAACGCATTGCCTGCCTCGTCTTTCGCTCAGGTGATCAGGCGGCTTGATCTTGCACGGTAGTGCGCCGCCGGGAATCCCGCCGCTCGCGGGTCAGTTCTTCGCCGCGGCGAGTCCGGCCCTCCGGCCGTAGAAGCTACCGTCTCCGAGTGATGCGCCGCTGACATAACCGCCGGTACAGATGCCGGATGTGCAGCGTCCTGCGGCGTAGAGGCCGGGAATCGGCGCCCCGGAAACATGCAGCACCCTGGCATCGAGATCGGTGCGCAGCCCGCCGAGGGTGAAGCCCGCGGTGAAGTTGCGCATGTCGAAGGCGGCCACCGCGCCGGTGAGCGGCCGCAGCCACTGCGCCTTCTTGCCGAAGAGTGGGTCGGTGCCCTGTGCGGCGTATTTGTTGTAGACCTCCACCGTGCTCTGCAGCGCTTGCTCCGGGAGCCCCATGTCGGCCTCCAGTTCGGCGACCGTCTCCGCGGCCCAGGTCGGCGGCACCCGAAAGAACGGTGTGGAGGTCTCGGTGGCCAGCCCCTCCTCGTGGGCTTGCTCGTCGATCACCAGGTACGCCTGGTTCTCCTGGTGGAACAGCGTCATCTGCCCGATCCGGCCCGGATAGGTGTCCTCGGGGACGTAGCGCTGGCCGCGGCCGTTGACCATGATGCCGCGCGCCATGAGCTGCGGGTCGCCGAAGAAGGCGACCTCGGTGGCGTTCATATGCGAGGTGGCGGCGCCGAGCGCGGCGGCCAGCTTGATGCCGATGCCGTCGTGCTCCTCGATGGCCGCGCCGGGGCGGCCGATGAGCTGCGGCGCGTAGTCGGAGATCATCTGCTCGGCGTAGGCGAAGCTGCCGGTGGCCAGGACGACCCCGCGTTCGGCCCGAACCGCGACCTCCTTGCCATACCGCTTGGCCAGCACCCCGACCACTCGCTCGCCGTCCATAATCAACCGGGCCAGCCGGATGTCGTACTCGACCCGGACGCCCAGCGACTCCGCCGTCTCGGCCAGCGGCTTCATCAGCATGTAGCCGCCGCCCTTGGAGCCGGTGCGCTTGTTCGACATCTGCGGCACGTGCCCGCGCGGGGCGGGTGTGGCGATCTCGTTGAACGGCGCCGCGTTCTCCCCGCCGGAGTAGCCGAGCCCCTCGTCGTGCGGCGGCTCCCAGCCCGGCTCGCCCCAGAACGCCTCCTTGAACGGGACGCCATTGCCGACCAGCCAGTTGTAGTGCTCGACGCTGCCCCGGCTGTAGTCGGCGATCTTCGCCCTGTCCGCACCCGGCCCGACCGCGGCGAGCAGGAACTTCTCCATGTTCTCCGGCGTGTCCTCGAAGCCGAGCGCCTGCTGCAGCGGGGTGCCGCCGCCCAGGTACACCCAGCCGCCCGCCAGCGAGGCGGCGCCGCCCCAGCCGCTGGTGCGCTCCAGGATCAGCACGCTCGCGCCCGCCCGCGCCGCCTCGATGGCGGCGCAGACCCCGGCGATGCCGTAGCCGGCGATCACCACGTCCGCTCTCTCGTCCCACTCGGTGATCGTGTCGGCCTGCACCGGCCGCAGCGGTGTCTCCTGATCGCTCACTTCTTCTTCTCCTGCTGGGCGATGACCTTGCCGACCACGGAATCCAACTTGGTGCCGAGCGGCCAGCCCGCGTAGTGGCACAGGAACAGCGCCGCGTCGCGCAGCTGCTCCGGGGTGAACTCCCCGTTGCCGAGCGCCGCCCCGATCTGGATCTCGGCGACGTCGAAGAGGTTCTGCGCGGTGAGCAGCCCGATCAGCAGCAGCCTGCGATCCCGGATGCTCAGCGCCTCGCGGGACCAGATATCGGCGAAGAGGTGGTCGGCGGTGGCGGCGAAGTGGTCGCCGGGGCCGTCCTGGAACTCCCAGCCGTAGACCTCGCCCATCTTCGCGAGGCCGCGCGCCCTGCGCTCGGTGCCGTTCATCGACTCACTCATCGGGACTCCTCCTCCGCTTTCTCGGCGAGCGGGCCGCGCCCGACGCCGAGGCCGGTGCCGAAATCGCGCAGCGCCTGCCTGGCCAGCGGCAGCGCGACGTCGAGCCGGTCACCGAGTTCCAGTGCCAGGCTCAGATCCTTCTCGCCGAGCCCCCGCACATGGGTGAGAATCGGCAACCAGAAGTCGCCCTCCGGGATCGGCGCGGTGGTGTCGCGCAGCATGATCGACCCCGCGCCGCCGGTGACGGCGTCCGAGTGCCTGACCACCTTGCCGAGCGCGGTGATGTCCAGCCCCGCCGCCTCGGCCAGCCGCTGCCCCTCGGTGGCGGCGGTGAAGGCGACGAAGTGCAGCAGGTTGCGGGCCAGCTTCATCCTGGTGCCCGCGCCGACCGGCCCGGCGTGCACCACGAGATCGGAGAAGAGCCCGAACGGCTCCTTGACCGCGGCGAAGGCGGCATCGCTGCCGCCCACCATGACCGCGAGCCGCCCCTCCTTGGCGCCGCCCGCGCCGCCGCTCACCGGGGCGTCGACCAGGTCGACCCCGCGCTCGGCGCACTGCACGGCCAGCTCCTCGGCGGTCCGGTCGGCGATGGTGGAGTGCACCGCGATGACGGTGCCAGGGGCGGCGGTGCCCAGCACCCCGTTCGCGCCCGCGACCACCTCGCGCACCTGCGCGTCGTCCAGCACGGTGATCGAGACGACCCGCGCGCCCTCGGCGGCCTCGGCCGGGGTGCTCGCCGCTTTCGCGCCCTCGGCGGTGAACGGCTCCAGAGCCTCCGCGCGCACGTCGCACACGGTGAGCCCGCCCGACCAGGCGAGCAGCCGCTGCGCCATCGGCGCGCCCATGTTGCCGAGCCCGATGAAGGCGACCCGCTCGCTCATGAGCGGAAGATCTGTCCGCCGTCGACATTGACGATCTGGCCGGTCACCCAGTTCGCGTCGTCGGAGAGCAGGAACAGGCAGGCGCCGACGAGGTCCTCCGGCGTGCCCATGCGCTTGAGCGGGAGCCGGTTCACCATGTCCTTGACCATGTTGCCCGGGGTGACGTTCTTGGTGGCCTCGGTGTCGATCGGGCCGGGCGCGATGGCGTTGATCCTGATGTTCGAGCCGCCCAGCTCGGTGGCGAGCTGCTGGGTCAGGCCGTTCACCCCGACCTTGGCCAGGCCGTAGAAGCCGGAGTACAGCCAGGCCGCGGTGGAGGACTGGTTGACGATCGAGCCGCCTCCCCCCTTGGCCATGTGCTCCCAGACCGCGCGGGTGACGTTCAGCGCGCCGTCCATGTTCACGCTCATGAACTTCTTGTAGTAGTCCCACGGCACGGTGAGCAGCAGGTCCAGCTTCATGTCGCCGTAGATGGCGGCATTGTTCACCAGGTGGTTGATGGCGCCGAACTGCTCCAGCGTGAAGGCCGCGAGCGCCGCGGCGGATTCCGGGTCGGCGACGTCGACCGCGCCGAAGACGGCGGTGCCGCCGTCGGCCACGATCTTCTCCGCGACGGCCTTGCCCGCCTCGGCATTGCGGTCGGCGACGACCACCTTGGCGCCCTCGGCGGCCAGCGCCTGCGCGTAGGCGGCGCCGATGCCCTGCGCGGCACCGGTGACGATGGCGGATCGTCCTGCGAAACGGGACACGTTCTGCTCCATTCGTTGTCGGGAAAAGGGGCTCAGAGCCCGGTCGCGACGAGCTTGGCTTCCAGGTACTCCTCGAACCCGAGCAGCCCCATCTCGCGGCCGATGCCGGACTGCTTGTAGCCGCCGAACGGCACGTCGGCCGAGTACCAGACGCCGCCGTTCACCGAGAGCGTGCCGCTGCGCACGGCGTCGGTGGCCCGGCGGATGCGCTCCGGATCGGAGCCCCAGATCTGCCCGGAGAGGCCGTAGGGGGAGTCGTTCGCGATGGCGACGGCGTCCTCGTCGCCGTCGTGCGGGATGACGACGAGCACCGGGCCGAAGATCTCCTCGCGGGCCACGGTGTGCGAGTTGTCCACGTCGGCGATCAGCGTCGGCTCGATGAAGAAGCCGCGCTCCTGGTACTCGGGGCGCTTGCCGCCGACCACGATCCGGCCGCCCTCGGCCTGCGCGATCTCCAGGTAGCGCTCCACCCTGGCGCGCTGCCGCTCGGAGATGAGCGGGCCGCAGACGGTGCGCGGGTCGGTCGGGTCGCCCGCCCTGATCCCGCCGAGCGTGCCCGCGGCGATCTCCACCGCCTCGGCGTACTTGGCCCGCGGCACCACCAGCCTGGTGTAGATCGCACAGCCCTGACCGGCGTGGATGGCCGCGGAGAAGGCGGTCATGCCGACCGCGCCGCCCAGGTCGGCGTCGTCGAGCACGATGCTCGCGGACTTGCCGCCCAGCTCCAGGAAGGTCTTCTTGAGCGTGCCCGCGGCGGCGGTCATGACCGCCTTGCCGGTGGCGGTGGAGCCGGTGAAGGTCACCATGTCGACCCGGGGGTCGGTGGTCAGCTGGGTGCCGAGGCCGTGGTCGGAGGAGGTCACGATATTGACCACGCCCGGCGGGATGTCGGTCTGCTCGGCGATGATCCGGCCCACCTCGGCGGCGCACCACGGGGTGTCCGGCGCGGGCTTGAGCACCACCGTGTTCCCCGCCGCCAGCGCCGGGCCGAGTTTGGCGAAGTTGATCTGGTGCGGGAAGTTCCAGGGCGTGATCGCGCCGACCACGCCGATCGCCTCGCGGCGCACGGTGCGGTGGCTGCGCATCCCCATCGGGGCGGCCTCGCCGTGGTCGGTCTCCCAGGTGTAGTTCTCGGCCAGCTCGGCCGAGAAGGTCAGGTCGTCGATCGGCACCTCCAGCTGCGGGCCGGAGGTCAGCATGGTCGGCGCGCCCACCTCGGCGATGGTGACCGCGCGCAGCCGCTCCACCTCGGCCTTCAGCGCGTCGCGCAGCTGGGCGACGCAGCGGGCCCGGAAGGCGTGGTCGCGGGACCAGGTGGTCGAGTCGAAGGCGGTGCGGGCGGCGCCGATCGCCGCGTCCATGTCGGCGGCGTTCGCGTCGGCGGCCGCGCCGAGCACCTCCTCGGTCGCCGGGTTGACGGTGTCGAACTCGCCTCCGGCCCCGCTGACGAGCTTTCCGTCGATCAACAACCGTGAGCTGTCCGTGGGCAGCAGGCTCATCGCGATCTCTCCCAAGTGTCTGGACAAGTGTTCGGAATATATTCCGATCAGTCGCGATGGCGCAAGAACACGTTCTCGTTGACCTGGTCGCGGCGATAACGCCGCGGCGCCGCCCCGAGTGTCGCATCCTCGGAGGTGTGCAGGTGCGTCCGCGCAGTCTCCATTGTCCTCCACAGGTGTCGGTGGTACCGTCCAGACACATGTCCAGCTGTCTGTCTGCCCGGCACGCGGTACCGCCGCGCGGCGCAGAGAACTCGTTATCGAAATCGGGGTGCTCGCGATGACCGGTTCCACCGCCCTTGACCCCTTGGCGTTCGATCCGTACGACTACGGCTTCCACGAGGACCCGTACCCGACCTACCGGCGGCTGCGCACGGAGGCGCCGCTCTA
Source organism: Nocardia sp. NPDC057353 (assembly GCF_042667085.1). Lineage (NCBI taxonomy): Bacteria > Bacillati > Actinomycetota > Actinomycetes > Mycobacteriales > Nocardiaceae > Nocardia > Nocardia sp. NPDC057353. The sequence goes on along the minus strand of NZ_JBHVAK010000003.1, from coordinate 8,069 downwards.
CCACAACCCGGAGATCGGGTTCTGGGCGCTGAGCCGGTACGCCGACGTCACCGCCGGGTTCCGGGACAGCGCCAAGCTCTCCAGCGCCAACGGCGTCTCGCTCGACCCCGCCGCCTGGGGCCCGCACGCGCACCGCACCATGTCCTTCCTGGCCATGGACGACCCGCGGCACATGCGCATGCGCAGGCTGGTCTACAAGGGCTTCACCCCCAAGCGGGTGGCCGAGATGGAGGACCGGATCCGGGAGCTCACCCTCGAGTACCTGGAGCCCGCGCTGGCGAGCGGCCGCTTCGACTGGATCGACGAGGTCGCGGGGAAGCTGCCGATGGATGTGATCAGCGAGCTGATGGGCGTCCCGGCGAGCGACCGGGCGGAGATCCGCCGCCAGGCCGACCTGGTGGTGCACCGCGCCGACGGCGTGCTCGACGTGCCGCCGGAGGCGATCGACGCCTCGCTGAGCCTGGTCGGCTACTACGCCGACATGGTGGCCGAGCGCAGGAAGCACCCCACCGACGACCTGACCTCGGCGCTGCTGGACGCCGAGATCGACGGCGACGTGCTGACCGACGACGAGATCATCGGCTTCATGTTCCTCATGGTGGTCGCGGGCAACGAGACCACCACCAAGCTGCTCGGCAACGCGCTCTACTGGGGCGGCCACCACCCCGGCGAGTACGCGAAGGTCGCGGGCGACCCGGAGCACGTCACCGACTGGGTCGAGGAGACGCTGCGCTACGACACCTCCAGCCAGATCGTCGCCCGCACCGCCACCGCGGACCTGGAGTACCACGGCGGCACCATCCCGGCGGGCGCCAAGGTGCTGCTGCTGATCGGCTCGGCGAACCGGGACAGCGAGGCGTTCGACGACGCCGACAGCTACCGGATCGACCGCACCGACTCCACCGCGCTCGCCAGCTTCGGCGCGGGCGTGCACTTCTGCCTCGGCGCGCACCTGGCGCGGCTGGAGGCCAATGTCGCGCTCCGCGAGTTCGCCGAGCGGGTGCGCGAATACCACGTCCACGCGGAGGGGATCGAGCGCGTGCACTCGACCAATGTCCGCGGGTTCGCCAAGCTCCCGATCTCGGTGGAGGTGCGCTGATGCCCCGTTTCGAACCCCATCCCGCGCGCAGGCCGGTGCTGGTCGCGGGCGCCTCGTCCGGCATCGGCGCCGCCACCGCGGTGCGGCTGGCCGGGCTCGGGCACCCGGTGGCGCTCGGCGCCCGCCGGGTGGCGCAGTGCCAGGAGCTGGCCGAGAAGATCACGGCCGACGGCGGCACCGCGACCGCGATCCGGCTCGACGTCACCGAGCAGGATTCGGTGGACGAGTTCGTCGCCGCCGCGGAGCGCGTCCACGGCCCGGCCGAGATCCTGGTCTCCGGCGCGGGCGACATCGAGTTCGGCCGGATCCAGGACATGGCCCCGGACCGGTTCCTGGCCCAGGTGCAGGTGCACCTGGTCGGCGCGCACCGGCTGGTGCACACGGTGCTGCCCGGCATGCTGGAGCGGCAGCGCGGCGACCTGGTCCTCATCTCCTCGGACTGCGCCGACATCCCGCGCCCGCACAACGGCGCCTACAACGCCGCCAAGACCGGGCTCGAGGCCTTCGGGCACCAGCTGCGCATGGAGCTGGAGGGCACCGGGATCCGCGCCTCGCTGGTGCGCCCCGGCCCGACCGTCACCGGCATGGGCATGAACGCCCCGGCCGAAACGGTCGGACCGCTGCTGGAGAGCTGGATGTCCTGGGGTTTCGCCAGGCACCCGTACATGCTCAAGCCGGAGCACCTGGCCGACGCCGTCGCGACCGTGGTCTCGGTGCCGCGCGGCGCGCACATGGTGCTGGTCGAGGTGCAGCCCGAAGCACCGCTGAAGCCCCGCGACGAGGGCGGCGCGTAATGCGCGTCGAGGTCGACCTGGATCTGTGCCAGGGCCACGCCGTCTGCGCGGCGGAGGCGCCCGACGTGTTCACCGTACCCAAGCGGGGCCAGGTGGAGATCCTCGACGCCGAGCCGGGCCCCGAACACCTCGAGGACGTGCGCAACGCCGTCCGCTACTGCCCCACCCAGGCCCTTTTCGTGAAAGGCGAAGACCAATGACCGGATTCGATCGCGCCGAGCTGGACGAGATGATCGCCCGCTGGATCGCGGAGAACGAGCGCGCCGAGGAGAAGGGCGACTGGCGCCCGCTGGCCGAGCTCTACACCGTCGACGCCACCTACGGCTGGAACTACGGCCCCAAGCAGGAGTTCATGGCGGTCGGCCGGGAGGAGATCCGGGAGCTGGCGCTGGGCCAGGAGATGGAGGGGCTGGAGGGGTGGACCTACCCCTACCAGGACTTCGTGGTGGACGAGCGCTCCGGCAATGTGATCGGGCTGTGGAAGCAGGTGGCCGACGCCACCCGCGCGGACGGCAGCAGGTACACCGTGGACGGGATCGGCGGCAGCTGGTTCAAGTACGGCGGCGACTTCCAGTGGTCCTGGCAGCGTGACTTCTTCGACTTCGGCAATGTCTCCGCGCTCTTCCTGGACATGATCACCGCCAACGCGCTCTCGCCCGGGATGCTGAAGCGGATCGAGCGCTCCACGGCCAAGGAGCCGCTGCCCGGCTGGTACAAGATCGGCCAGTCGCCGGTTCCGATCTGGTAATCCGATGACTCAGCCCGTCAGTGGATTCCAGGATTTCACCCGCGCGCAGCTCGCGGCGCTCGTGCCCGAGCTGCTGCTCTGCGGCCAGCTCATCGACCGCTCCGGCATGGCGCACGTGATCGGCGCCTTCGGCCGCGAGGGCATGGCCGAGGTGGCGATCGAGGAGTGGCAGCTCGCCAGCCCGATCTACACCAGGCGCATGCAGCGCGCGCTGAACTACACCGGCGACGACGTGGTCACCATCTTCAAGGGGCTGCAGCTCGACATCGGGGCGCCGCCGCAGTTCATGGACTTCCGGTTCGAGGTCACCGACCGCGACCACGGCGAGTTCTGGCTCGACCACTGCGGCGCGCTGATCGACGTCGAGCCGATGGGGGACAAGTACGTCGTCTCCATGTGCCACGACATCGAGGACCCCACCTTCGACGCCACCGCGCTGGCCACCAACCCGCACGCCCAGGTGCGCCCGATCCACCGCCCGCCGCGCAAGCCCGCGGACCGGAAACCCATGTGCGCCTGGACCGTCATCATCGACCCGGCGCACGAGCCGCCGCCGGTCCCGCGCAATGCGGCGCTGGTGGCGAACACCGTCGCCGCCGGGTTGGAGCTGACCCCGATCGACCCGGCCGACGAGGGCGCCGCCGACTACTCCGGCCCGCTGCTCAGCGACGTCCGGTTCCCGGACTTCTCCCGCTCCGCGCTGATCCGGATCGCCGACGAGGTCTGCCTGCAGCAGCACCTGCTGACGCTCGGCTTCCTGGTGGCGATCAACGAGCGCGCCGAGCTCGCCGCGGCCGCGGAGATCGCGCGCAAGACCCTCGCCGGGATCGCGGGCGTCGCCTCCGAGCGCATCCGCAATGCGCTCGGCGCAGGCCACGACTACGCCGGGCTCGCCACCGTGCTGCGCGCGCACCCGGTGCTCAACCCGCTGGGCTACACCGGGATCGAGATCAGGGCGCGCGAGCACGGGCTGGCGCTGTGGTTCCCGGCCGAGTCCGGCGCGCAGACCGACGGCGCCTGGCCCACGATGCTCGACCCCGAGCACCTGGGCCCGCTGGACGCGCTGGTGCGCGGGGTGAACCCGCGGTTCAGCTGCCGCGCCGAGAGCGGCGCGGACGGCTGGAGTGTGGAGGTCGAGCTCACCGACACGCCGCACAAAGAGGCGCCCGAGGTAGCGGTGACCCGGTTCAGCACCGGCGCCGACTGGACCTTCACCGACCGGGGGATCCCCCTCCCGCTCACCGTGGTGTGAGCCCCGGACCCAGTACGAGACGGAAGCGACATGGCCAACAACTTCGCCGACCTCTTCGAACACGCCGTCGACGCGATGCCGGAGCGCACCGCGCTGATCCAGGGCGACCGCACGGTGCGCTTCCGCGACCTGGACACCAGGGCCAACCAGCTGGCCCACTACCTGGCCACGCTCGGGGTCGGCACCGGCACGCACGTCGGCTTCCAGATGCACAACAGCATCGAGACCATGGAGGTGCTGATCGCCTGCTTCAAGCTCTCCGCGGTCCCGATCAACGTCAACTTCCGCTACGGCCCGGCGGAGCTGACCTACCTCTACGACAACGCCGACCTGGAGGTGCTGCTCTACCACGCCTGTTACGGCGAGCAGGTGCGCGCGGCGCGGGATGCGGTACCGGGGCTGCGGCACGTGATCTGCGTGGACGACGATGTGGCGAGCTGGGAGTTCGGCATCGACGCGCTGCGCTACGAGACGGTCATGAAGGCGGGCGCGCCGTGGCGGCCGTTCGCCAACCGCAGCGGTGACGACCTGTTTATGATGTACACCGGCGGCACCACCGGCCTGCCCAAGGGCGTCATGTGGCGCCAGGAGGACATGTGGCGGGTGCTCGGCGGCGGCATCGACTTCTACACCAACGAGTACGTCACCGACGAGTACCAGCAGTCCCGCACCGGCGCGGCGGGCGGCCAGGCCACCTACTTCATCCTGCCGCCGCTCATCCACGCCGCCGCCATGATGCCGACCTTCCTCGCGCTGTGGTGCGGGCACGCGGTGATCTTCGAGCGCCGCTTCGACCCGGAGCGGGTCTGGCGGCAGGTCGCGCGCGAGCACCCGAACGTCATCGTGATCACCGGCGACGCCATGGCGCGGCCGCTGATCGACGCCTTCCGGGCGAACCCGGTGGACGTCTCCTCGGTGATCGCCATCGCCTCCGGGGCGGCGCTGCTCACCCAGTCCACCAAGAACGCGCTGCTCGAGCTCTTCCCCGGCGCGGTCATCTCGGACTCCATCGGCTCGTCGGAGACCGGGTTCGGCGGGATCGGCTTCGCGCAGAAGGAGGACGATCCCGCGCGCGGGCCGCGGGTGAACACCGGGCGCGGGGCGGTGATCGTGGACGACGACGGGGTCCCGGTGCCGCCCGGTTCGGAGGGCTGGCTGGCCAAGACCGGGCAGGTGCCGCTCGGGTACTACAAGGACCCGGTGAAGTCGGACCGGCTCTTCAAGACCGTCGACGGCGAGCGCATCGTCATCACCGACGACCGGGCCAGGCGCGAGGAGGACGGCTCGATCACGCTCATCGGCCGCGGCAACATGGTGATCAACACCGGCGGCGAGAAGGTCTTCGCCGAAGAGGTGGAGAGCGTGGTCAAGGCGCATCCCGCGGTGTACGACGCCACGGTGGTCGCGGTGCCGCACGAGCGGTGGGGGAACACGGTCGCCGCGGTCGTCGCGCTCGCCGACGGCGCCGAATTGGACTTCGCGGAGTTCTGCGTGCACACCAGGCAGCACCTGGCCGGGTACAAGATCCCGCGCGCGCTGTGGATCACCGACAGCGTGCTCCGGGCACCGAGCGGCAAGCCGGACTACGGGTGGGCCCGCGATCACGTCGCGGGTCGCGACCCGGACCACCGGGTGCCCGAATCCGGTGGCTCCACGGAACTCTCGCCGCCGGTCGGGGTTACCCTCGCCGCAGCGAACGACGCGGAGGCTCGTCCGTGATCCGCGTGATCCAGTGGGCAACCGGCGGCGTCGGCCGGGCCGCGATCGAAACCATCCTCGATCACCCCGATCTGGAACTCGCGGGCGCCTGGGTGCACAGCGCGGACAAGGACGGCGCCGACCTCGGCACCCTCGTCGGCCGCGACCCCATCGGCGTCACCGCCACCACCGACGCCGAGGCCCTGCTCGCCTCCGACGCCGACTGCGTCCTCTACAGCCCGCTCATGGCCGACGGGAAAACCCTGCGCGCCATCCTCGCCGCGGGCAAGAACGTGGTCACCCCGCTGGGCTGGTTCTACCCCGACGCCAAGCAGCGTGACCGCTACGACGCGCTCTGCAAAGAACACGGCGTCACCCTGCACGGCACCGGCATCCACCCGGGCGGCATCACCGAGAAGATCCCGCTGGCGCTCACCGCGCTCTCCGGCTCGGTGACGGCGGTGCGCGCGGAGGAGTTCTCCGACATCCGCACCTACGCCGCCCCGGACGTGGTCCGGTACTGGATGAAGTTCGGCGGCACCCCCGAGGAGGCGACCGCATCGGGCACCGCCGACGCGCTCGGCTCCGGCTACCGGCAGTCGGTGTGGATGATCGCCGACGCCCTCGGCGTCGACCTCGACCCCGAGCTGCGGGTCACGCACGAGGCCGCGGTGGCGACCGCCCCGATCGACTCCCCGATCGGCATCATCGAGCCCGGCCAGGTCGCCGCGCAGCGGCTGCGCTGGCAGGGCACGGTCGACGGCGAGCCCGTGATCACCGCCGCCGTGAACTGGTTCATGGGCGAGGCCGCGCTCGACCCGCCGTGGGAGTTCGGCGCCGCGGGCGAGCGCTACGAGATCGAGATCGCAGGCGACCCCGGCTCGTTCACCACGATCGCGGGCATGCACGCTCACGCGCCGGCGAGCGCGGACGTGGCGGCCGATTTCGGCGCCAGGGAGCGCGCGCCCGGATCCAGCGACGGCACGCCCGCACCGGGCGCCTCCCGCGCCGTGGAGCGGCACCCGGGCATCGTCGCCACCGCCGCGCACTGCGTGAACAGCATCCCGTACGTCGTCGCCGCCGACCCCGGCGTCCGCACGTACCTCGACCTGCCGCTCACGGCGGGACGAGCCGCCCCGCACCTGCACCGCGCACACCGGAGCGACCGATCCCCGGCCCGGTGAGCTTTCCGTATCCCCAGGAGGTAGAGATGTCCGCACCCTCGTTGCCCACCGGCTTCGACTTCACCGACCCCGCGCTCTGGGAAAACCGCCGCCCGGTCGAGGAGTTCGCGATGCTGCGCCGCACCGCGCCGGTGTGGTGGAACCCGCAGGCCGACGAGGACTCCGGCGGCTTCTTCGACGGCGGCTACTGGGTGGTCAGCAAACTCGCCGACATCAAGGAGATCTCGCGCCACCCCGAGCTGTACTCCTCGCAGCGCAAGGGCTCGATCATCCGGCTCCCCGGCGACATCACCGTCGACCAGATGGAGCTGACCAGCGCGCTGCTGGTCAACATGGACCCGCCCAAGCACTCCAAGATCCGCCGGATCATCTCCAAGGGCTTCACCCCGCGCGCGGTGGAGAGCCTGCGCGCGGCGCTGGCCGAGCGCGCCGACCGGATCGTGCACGCCGCCAAGAAGAGCGGCGGCGGCGACTTCGTCGAGCAGGTGGCGGTCGAGCTGCCGCTGCAGGCCATCGCGGAGCTACTGGGCGTGCCGCAGGAGGACCGCAGGAAGCTCTTCGACTGGTCCAACGCCATGCTCAACTACGACGACCCGGAGTACGGCGACCCCACCGTCGCCTCCGCCGAGATCCTCGGCTACGCCTGGAACATGGCCGAGCAGCGCCGCGCCAGCCCGGCCGCCGACATCGTCTCCGAGCTGGTCCAGGCCGATATCGACGGCGAGGGGCTGGCCTCGGACGAGTTCGGCTTCTTCGTCATCCTGCTCGCCGTCGCCGGCAACGAGACCACTCGCAACGCCATCACGCACGGCATGAAGGCCTTCGTCGACCACCCGGAGCAGTGGGAGCGGTACCGGGCCGAGCGGCCGAAGACCGCGCCGGACGAGATCGTCCGCTGGGCCACCCCGGTCACCGTCTTCCAGCGCACCGCGACCCAGGACCTGGAGCTGGGCGGGCAGCGGATCAAGGAGGGGGAGCGGATCGGGCTCTTCTACGGCTCGGCCAACTTCGACGAGGACGGCTTCGCGGAGCCCTTCACCTTCGACATCGGCCGCGACCCCAACCCGCACGTCGGCTTCGGCGGCACCGGGACGCACTACTGCGTCGGCGCCAATCTGGCCCGGCTGGAGATCGATCTGATGTTCAATGCGATCGCGGACGTCATGCCGACGGTCCGCGAGATCAGCGAGCCGGTGCGGTTGCGCAACGGCTGGATCAACGGCATCAAGAGCTGGCAGGTCGCTTTCGAGTGAATTCGGACCGGAACGAGACGGGGCCCGCCACGCGTCACGCG